>JBARBX010000464.1:0-14210 GCA_049793535.1 Steroidobacteraceae bacterium
CTCCTATTTCGGCCGGCGCCGGCCGGAGGACGGGCGCATCGACTGGCGGCGCGGCGCGCGTGAGGTTCATGATCTGGTGCGGGCCGTGGCGCCGCCGTTTCCGGGTGCCTTTACCGAGGTGAACGGGTGTAGGCTTGCGATTCTCGAGACGCGAGTGGATGAGCAGCCGGTGCGCTACCTTTCTCAAGCTCCCTGTCTGTATGCGGCGGACGGTGGCTGGTATGCCGACTGCGTCGATGGGCGGCGCCTCAAGATTCTGAAGCTCGCGATGAACGGCGAGCCCTTGAATTGCGCCGCCGCGCCGCCCGCCTTGAGCAAACAGCCCTTGGCGCTCAGTTGAAGCGCCGGCGCCCAGATTTAATTGTCGTTTAGGGGTCACTTTTGAAAAACGTTCTCATTCTCGGGGTCAATGGCTTCATCGGTCATCACCTGAGCAAGTACATCCTGGCGCACACCGACTGGCATATTTACGGCATGGATCTGCAGTCCGAGCGCGTCGGCACTCTGCTCGGGAATCCGAAATTCCACTTCGTGGAAGGCGACATCACCATCAACCGGGAGTGGGTGGAGTACCAGGTGCGCAAGTGCGACGTGATTCTGCCGCTGGTGGCCATCGCCACGCCGGCCACCTATGTGCGCGAACCGTTGCGGGTGTTCGAACTGGATTTCGAGGCCAACCTGCCTATCATCCGCCACTGCGTCAAGTACAAGAAGCGCGTGGTGTTTCCCTCGACCTCCGAGGTCTATGGCGCCAGCAAGGACAAGGAATTCGATCCGGAAACCTCCGAGCTCGTCCTAGGCCCCATTCACAAGCAACGCTGGATCTATTCCTGCGTGAAGCAGCTCCTCGACCGCATCATCTATGCCTATGGCCAGCAGGGCCTGCAGTTCACCTTGTTCCGGCCCTTCAACTGGATCGGTTCCGGTCTCGACAGCATGGATGATCCCAAGGAAGGCTCATCGCGGGTGCTGACCCAGTTTCTCGGCCACATCGTGCGCGGCGAGCCGATCAAACTGGTCGATGGCGGCCAGCAGACTCGCGCCTTCACTTTCATCGACGACGCCGTCGTGTGCCTGACCAAGATCATCGAGAATCCGCACGGCATCGCCGACGGCAAGATCTACAACATCGGCAATCCGCACAACTTGTATTCCATCCGCCGGCTCGCGGAAATGATGCTGGAAATCGCGCTATCCAGGCCGCAGTACGCGCCGACCGCGCGCAATACCAAGCTCGTCGACATCTCCGCACTCGATTATTACGGCAAGGGCTACGCGGACATCCCGGCGCGGCTGCCGTCGATCAAGAACACCACGGCGGAGTTGGGCTGGACCCCGACCACCGACATGCGCGCGGCCCTCAACGCCATCTTCGATTCCTACGCGAACAGCCTGCCGTCGGCCTCCGCGCTGCTGTCGCACGATGCTTGAGGGCGCGCGCATCGGCCTGAAGGTCGATGTCGACACCCTGCGAGGCACCCGCGAAGGCGTGCCTCGTTTAATGGCGCTGCTGAAGAAGCTCAAGATGGATACGACCTTCTACTTCTCGGTGGGCCCCGACCATACCGGGCGGGCGCTGCGCCGGGTGTTTCGCAAGGGATTCGCGCAGAAAGTCGCCCGCACCTCGGTGCTCAAGCACTATGGCGTCAAGACCCTGCTCTATGGCGTGCTGCTGCCCGGGCCCGATATCGGGCGGCGGGCCGGCGGTGTGATGCGCGGCGCGTATGACGCCGGGTTCGAAGTGGGGCTGCACACCTACGATCATGTGCGCTGGCAGGACTACGTGGCCGACGCCACCGCCGCCTGGACTCGCACCGAGTTCGAGCGCGGGCTCGCCGCCTTCGAGCGAGTGTTCGGCTTTCCGCCGCAATCGCATGCCGCCGCCGGCTGGCAGATCAACGCCCATGGGCTCGAGCTCGAGCGGGAATACGGTTTGGCTTACGCGAGCGACACGCGCGGCGGGCCGCCGTTTCTGCCACAGCTTGGGCTGGGAGTCAGCGATTGTCCGCAGCTACCCACGACCTTGCCCACCTTCGATGAAATCCTGGGGCTCGATGGGGTCGACGAATCGAACGTTGCGGAGGCCGTGTTTCGCCTGTCGGCGGCCGCTGCCGCGGCCTCGGACCAAGTGCAAGTATTCACCTTGCATGCCGAGCTCGAAGGCATGCTGCTGCTGCCGGCCTTCGAGCGGCTGCTGGTCAAATGGCGCGACGCCGGCGCGTTGATCACGCGCATGGCGAAGATTCGGGAACTGGCGATGCGGCGCACCCTGCCTGCGCGCGCCGTGGTGATGGGCGAGATCAAGGGACGCTCCGGCCGCTTGGCGGTCCAGGCGGAGAGCACCGTCGCGTGAGCGAATCGGTTCTGTCATCGCGCGAGCGGTGGATCTTCCGGGCGTTGGCCGCGCTCATTGCCCTGATCTGGCTGGGCACTTTGAGCGTTCGGCCGCTGTTCAATCCCGATGAAGGGCGTTACGCAGAGATTCCGCGCGAGATGGCGCAGGGCGGGGATTGGGTTATTCCGCACTTGAATGGCCTGGCCTACATTGAAAAGCCGCCGCTGCAGTACTGGGCCACCGCCTTGAGCTACCGCGTGCTCGGCCCAAGCGAGTTCGCGGCGCGTCTCTATACCGCGCTCACCGCCTTCGGTACGTTGACCCTGGTCGCCGTGGTGGCGCGCCGTCTCTGGGGCCCGCAGGCGGGATGGCGGGGCGTGGCCGTGCTCGCCGGCATGCTGATGTTCGTGGTGCTGGGGCAACTCCTGACCTTGGACATGAGCCTGTGCTTCTAATTGACCTTGAGCCTGGCGGCGTTCTTGCTGGCACAACGCGCGCACAAGCCCCGGCCGTGGATGCTGCTGGCGTGGGCGGCGGCCGGCTGCGGCGTGCTCACCAAGGGCCTCGTCGCCGCGGCCATCCCGGCGGCGGTGCTGATGCTGTACAGCTTGTACACGCGGGACGTCGCGCCCTGGCGCAGGCTGTGGCTGCGCTGGGGACTGCCGCTATTTGCCGTCATCACCGTCCCCTGGCACTGGCTCGCCGCCCGGCGCCTGCCGGATTTTCTGGATTTCTACTTCGTGCACGAGCACCTGGCGCGCTATCTGACTCCCGTCGCCGATCGCGAAGCACCGTGGTGGTTCTTTGCCGTGGTATTTCTGGCGGGCAGCTTTCCTTGGACCGTGTCGGCGCTGCGAGCGTTGGGCGGTGGTTGGCGACGGAGCGCATCGCCCGCCGGCGGGGGATTTCAGCCGACGGTGTTCCTATGGATCTGGGTGATCTTCATCGGAGTCTTTTTCTCAACGTCCGACTCGAAGCTCATGCCCTATATCCTGCCCGTCATGCCGGCCCTGGCGCTGCTGATCGCGGCACAGCCCCCGCAAGTGGTGCGGCGGGACTTCTTGTTCACGGCTGCGCTCACCGCCATCGCGGGGGTGGGCCTGGGGTGGGCGAGCCTGCATTGGCCACGCGTCATCGCCTCATCGGACCGCGTCCAGTACTTCTTGCCGCTCGCAGGATCGCTGCGACAAATCGCCTTGCTGTTGGTGGTGTCGGGGGTATTCGTAATGGCGCGGCGCGCACGGGGTGCGACCCAGGCCGGGGTATTCTTGAGTGTGGGCTGGTGCCTCTCCTGGCTGCTGCTGATCCGCGCGGCCGCCTGCGTGGCGCCTGTGTACTCAGGTGTCGATCTCGCCGCCGCGCTACCGGCGGGGGAGCGCAGCGCGCCCCTCTACAGCGTGGGCACCTACGATCAAACGTTGACATTTTACCTGCGGCGAACCGTCACGCTGGTGTCGTATCGTGGCGAGCTGGAGTATGGATTGCGCAAAGCGCCCGGCGCTGACATCGCCGATGTGGCAGAATTTCTGCGCCGCTGGTCGTCGCCGGCTCAGGCCTTTGCGATAATGGAGAAAGCCATGTTCGATGACCTCAAGAACCGCGGCGTGCCCATGCGCCTCATCGCGCAGAGCGCGAATCGCGTGCTGGTGGCACGACGATGAGCTGGATCACCTGGGCGCTCATTCTCACCGGGGTGGGATTGAACGCGGCGGCGCAACTACTCCTCAAGGTGGCCACCCGGCCCCTGGCCCATTTGTCGCAATTCAGCCTGGGCACCTTGACCGAGAGTGGCGTGGTTCTGTTCCGGAGCCCGCCGTTTTGGGCCGGCATGGTGTGCTACGGGGCGAGCCTGTGCGTGTGGCTGGCGGCGTTGTCCAAGGCGCCCGTGAGCACCGCCTATCCCATGCTGTCGTTGGGGTATGTGGTGGTGGCCATGGTCTCATTCCTGTGGCTGGGCGAGAGCGTGGGTCCGGCCAAAGTGCTCGGCATCGACTTGATATGTGCCGGCGTGGTTCTGGTCTCGCGGAGTTCGGCGTGAAGCCTTTTCTGCCTTTTACCCGGCCGGCCATCGATGAGGACTGCATCGCGGCGGTCGCGGAGGTGTTTCGTTCGGGCCAATTGGCGAGCGGTCCCAAGGTGGCCGCCTTCGAGAGCGCGCTCGCGGCGTATCTCGGCGGCAACCGGCAGGTGCGGGTCATGACCTCGGCCACCGCAGGGCTCGAAATGGCGCTCGAAGTCGCCGGCGTCGGCCCAGGGGATGAAGTCATCGTGCCGGCCATGAGTTTCGCGGCGAGTGCGAACGTGGTGGCGCGCCTGCGCGCCAAACCGGTATTCGTCGACATCGACTTGTACACGCGCAACATCGATCTGGAGCGCGTGCCCGAGGCCATCACCGCACGCACGCGCGCCATCATGCCGGTGCACTTCGCCGGACTGCCGGTGGATATGCAAGGACTGTATGCGCTCGCCGCCGATCGCGGACTGCGGGTGGTGGAAGATGCGGCGCACGCCATCGGCTCGCGTTATGCGGGCAAGCCCATCGGCAGCTTCGGGGACCTGGTGGTGTTCAGCTTTCACCCGAACAAGAACATGACCACCATCGAGGGCGGCGCCGTGACCACGAGCGACCCAGACGCGGCGGAGCTGTTGGAGCAGTATCGATTCCACGGGATCAAGAAGAACGCCGCGGGCGAGGTGGATGTCATGTTCCCCGGTGCGAAAAGCAATCTCACCGACATCGCCGCGCAGGTGGGCATCGATCAGCTGCGTCGCTTGGACGGATTCAACGCGCGGCGCCTCGCGCTCGCCGGGCGCTATTTCGAGGCATTCGACGGCTACCCGGGGGTGGTGTTGCCGGCGCGCGGCGATGCCGGCCATAGCTGGCACATGTTTCAGGTGTTGATCGATTTTCGAGCGCGCGGGATGACCCGGCCGCAATTTCAGAAGCGCATGGCGGAGCGCGGCATCGGCACCGGCGTACACTACCCGAGCATCCCCAGCCTCAAGTACTACCAGGCGTTGGGGTATCGCGAAGAGGACACGCCGGTCGCGGCGCGGGTGGGACGGGAGACGGTCACGCTACCCTTGTTTCCCGCAATGAGCGATGATGATGTGGTCAGGGTTTGTCATGAGCTTCGGGAAGTTCTAGAGAATTAGGCCCGATAGAATTGCGGGGCCAACACTCTCTCCCCGACGCTCGTGGCCACCAAGTCCCGCCCAGGGCCCATAGCGCCCCATTTCTCATCGACGGCCACCGCTCGCCATTTTCGCTTGTAGGCATCGGCCGATGCACATTGCTTTGTTTTCGTTATAGACCACTGAACGGTGTAATATGCAAACCGTGCGACACCTGAACCTGTCAATGTCGGAGAAGACGAAAGGCCCTACCCGCGGGCGGGTGGCGAGGTTTCTAGATGATCTGCAGGCGCGGGGAGATCTCGTCGTGTCGGTTGACGAGGCGGCCAAACAAAACCTCCTGACACGGATTGCCGCGCAGCGGCAGCTTGAGCGGCTCGCGCCGCGCGCGACCCGGCTTCCCGGCCGGCCGTCGGCCTTCCTGATCGTGCCCCCCGAGCATCGGTTGCGCGGCGCACCTCCCGTCACCGCATGGCTCCACGAATACTTCCGCGCGCAGGGCGATCCGTATTATGTGGGGCTTCTCTCGGCCGCGGCCCTGCACGGCTCCTCCAACCAAGCCGTCCAGGTCACGCAGGTGCTCCTGCGCCGTCCGCGGCGGCCGATCACCGTCGGGAAAATCCACCTCGACTTCTACGTGAAGTCGAGGCTCGAGCTCACGCCGCTCACCGAAATTCCCGGGCTTCCGGCGCCGCTTGCTGTCAGCAGTCCCGAGGCGACCGCTCTCGATCTCATCGCGTTCAGTCACCGGCTCGGCGGCATTGAGCGCGCAATCGACGTCATCAAGGGGCTCAAGGGCGCGATGACAGCGACGGGGATGCGCAGCGCCATTCGCGCCGGCGTCCCGGTCACCGTGCTGCAGCGGATCGGGTACGTCTTCGAGATGCTCAGGTTCGATTCGCTCGCGGACGTCGTGCAGCGCACTCTTCCGAAGCGGTTTCCGCCGGCGCGACTGCAGGCGCACGGCCAGTCCGCGGAAGGCCCTGCCCGCGAACCCTGGGCCATCGTCGATAACATCCAGCTTCGTCGTCGCCGAACGTGATCGCACTGACGCAAAAGGACGTTCTCGCCCACGAAGCCGTGGTCCCCTGGTCCGCGCCTTACCAGGTCGAGCAGGACCTGCTCCTCTGCCTCGCGATGCGCGCGATCTTCGAGGACCGGTTCCTCTCAAGCCAGGTCGCCATGCGCGGCGGGACGGTCCTGCACAAGGTGCATCTCGCGGTCCGAAACGCTGCGAAACCTTCGCGGATCCTGCGCTGCATATACAAACTCCCGAGCGTTGCGGAGCCCGGGCGCGAGCTCACGATTGAGGTCGAGGCGAACGTGACCGAGCGGATTCCGCACTTTCCCATGCAGCGCCTGCCTTTCGCAGTTGAGTTTCGTGGTGCGAAGCTCGGGACCGAACTCGTCTCCTACAACATCAACGAGATGCTTGCGACGAAGATGCGGGCGCTGTTCCAGCGGAGAAAGGGCCGCGGCCTCTTCGACCTCTACTGGGCGCTGTCGGCCCAATCCGCGCTTCCCGTGTCCATCGCCGAGATACTCCATGCCTTCGACCACTACATGCAGGCGGAAGGCGAGCCGGTGGCGCGGGAGAAGTTCATCGCACATCTGCGTGAGTGCCTCGCCGACCGGGCTGGGTTCTGCACCGACCTTGTCTCGGTCCTGCGGCGCGATCTCACCTACGATCCCGACGTCGCGGGCGCCTTCATCGAGCGGGGTCTCCTCGAGTTGCTCCCTGAGTGATCCGACACCTGACATGATCATCGATGCCGGCACGACATCGTGCCGAACTGGCTCCAGAGTGCATCTGATATCATTGGGCTGAAGGCCGAGGCCTTAAGGTGCAGTAAAATAACAATTGAGGGATGGCCATGAAGAGCCTTGCCTGGGGCGTTGTCGCCCTCGTGAGCGTAGCGCACGCCGCACCGACCGTGGATTTGGCGCCGCTGGTGGCCGCCGAGCAAGCCCAGGTCATCGCGTGGCGGCGCGACATTCACCAGCATCCGGAACTCTCCAATCGCGAAGTGCGCACTTCGGCACTCGTGGCCGCCCACCTGAAGAGCTTGGGATTGGAGGTGGCGCTGTACGCCAACACCGGCGTGGTGGGGCTGCTCCGCGGCGGCAACCCCGGGCCCACGGTCGCGCTGCGCGCGGACATGGACGCACTGCCGGTGGCTGAACAGACCCAGTTGCCCTTCATGTCGCGCGTCACCGCCACCTATCGAGGTGAGACGGTGGGGGTCATGCACGCCTGTGGCCACGACACGCACACCGCCATGCTCATGGGGGTCGCCGATATTTTGGTGAAGGTGCGACGCGGGCTCCATGGCAATGTGCTCTTCCTGTTCCAGCCGGCCGAGGAGGGTGCGCCGGAGGGTGAAGAGGGCGGGGCCGCCCTCATGCTCAAGCAGGGCGTGTTCGACAAGTACCATCCGCAGGCGGTGTTCGGCCTGCACGTGGTGTCGGCACTGAGGGTGGGACAGATCGGCTACCGGCCGGGGCCGATGATGGCCGGGGCCGATGGTTACAAGATCCTCGTGAACGGTCGGCAGACCCATGGGGCGCGGCCGTGGGAGGGAATCGATCCCATCGTCATCGCCGCGCAAATCGTGGGCGCCATGCAGACCGTCGTCAGCCGCCAAATCGACATCACCGCTCATCCGGCCATCGTGAGCGTGGGAGCGATCAAGGGCGGCATCCGCGACAACATCATTCCCGCCACGGTCGAGATGATCGGCACCATACGCACTTTCGATCTCGCGCAGCGCGAGGTGATCCTGGATCACGTGAAGCGCCTGGTGGAGAACACCGCCATCGCCGGCGGTGCCACGGCCACGTTCGAGGTGGGTCGGGACAGCTATCCGGTACTGGTGAACGACCCCAAGCTCACCGAACGCATGTTGCCCACCCTGAAAGCGGTCGCCGGCGGGCACCTCGTGATGCTGCCCCTGATCACGGCGTCCGAGGACTTTGCGTTTTTCGCGCAGAAAGTGCCGGGTATGTACATCAACATCGGCATCACGCCGCTCGACCAGGATCCCGCCACGGCACCGCCCAACCACTCGCCGCTGTTCTATGTCGATGAGACCGGGTTGCCCACCGGCGTGCGGGTGATGGCGCAATTGGCCGTCGATTATCTACGCTGAGTGCCCCGTAGGCGGGTTGCGTCCGCGCAGTAGACAGGAGGCAGCGCAATGGCCGCGGCGCTCCGCGGGCGGCTTGCGACGAAAAAAGGGATGGCGCAGACTCATCCTTCGCGGATTACTCCCAAAGGAACCCCATATGAAGCGTCTAGCGATGTTCACCCTCGGCAGCGCGCTGCTTGCCGCACCCCTCTATGCCGCCTTGAAGCCCGGTGTCCAGGCCCCTGATTTTACGACCCAGGCGACGCTCGCCGGCAAGCCGTTCAAGTTTTCTCTCGCCGACGCGCTCAAGAGCGGGCCGGTGGTGCTGTACTTCTATCCCGCGGCCTTCACGCCGGGCTGCACGGTCGAGGCGCATGAGTTCGCCGAAGCCACGGACAAGTTCAAGGCCATGGGCGCCACCGTCATCGGCGTGTCGCACGACCCCATCGACACGCTCAACCGGTTCTCGGTGAGCGAGTGCCGCAACAAGTTTGCGGTGGCCTCCGATGCCGACCAGAGCATCACCAAGGCGTACGACGCCGTACTGGCCGTGAAGCCCGAGTATGCCAACCGTACGTCGTATGTGATCGCGCCCAACGGCAAGATCATCTACGAGTACACCGCCTTGGATCCGGACAAGCACGTCGGCAACACCATGGCGGCCGTCGAGAAGTGGAACGCGGAACACAAGAAGTCTTGAACCGGTAGGAATCGCGTTTTCGCGCGCCGGGTTCGTGTGGACCCGGTGCGCCTCGCTGCTCATAAGGGCGTACCATGCCTCATGGAAGAAAATCAGAGTAGAGAGGAATTCGACACGGGTCTGGCCAAGATCAGGAATGAAATCAAGAGCCAGCTGGTGCCGCATGGCTTTTTCGGCACTGTGACCTGGGTCGACATCGAGGGTGCGGATCATGCCCCCACCGGCTCGACAATTTCAATCGCGGTGAAGGGAAGAACCGTCGCTCGATCATTCAGCCGCCAGGATATTGAAGGCTGCCGTCTTAGAGTGGGCGGCGTGGTTCTGTCAGGCATCATTTCCATCATCGATGAGCTATCGAAGTGACCCGACACCTTGACGGTGCGGATCATTGTCCGTGCTGAAACGCCTCCGCGGTCATTTTTCCAATGACCTTTCGATCGACCTTGGTACCGCCAATACCCTGATCTACGTCAAGTCACGTGGAATCGTACTCAACGAACCCTCAGTCGTCGCTGTGCAAAACGAACCCGGTCGCGGCGGCAAGGTCGTGGTCGCCATTGGCGCCGAGGCCAAGAAGATGCTCGGCCGAACGCCCGGGCACATCACCACCGTGCGGCCCATGCGGGATGGCGTGATCGCCGATTTCACCTACACCGAGAAAATGCTGCAGTATTTCATCAACAAAGTTCACGGTAATCGTTTTTTCAGCCCGAGTCCGCACGTGCTGGTATGCGTGCCATTCGGCTCGACCCAGGTTGAGCGTCGGGCGATCAAGGAATCCGCTGAGGGCGCCGGTGCGCGCAGCGTCGACATAGTACCCGAGCCCATGGCCGCCGCAGTCGGTGCGGGTTTGCCGGTGCACGAGGCACGCGGCTCAATGGTGCTCGACATCGGTGGGGGCACTTCGGAGGTCGCCGTGGTGTCTTTGAACGGCATCGTTTACGCGGCGAGCGTGCGCATGGGCGGGGATAAATTCGACGACGCGATCATTCAATACGTCCGGCGCAACTACGGCATTTTGATCGGCGAAGCCACCGCGGAGCGCATCAAGATTGAAATCGGTTCCGCCTATCCCGGCGGCCAGGTGCGTAGCATCACCGTCAGGGGGAGGAACCTGTCGGAGGGTGTGCCGCGCGCCTTCACGCTGAACTCCAATGAAATACTGCAGGCTCTCGAGGAACCATTGCAGGGTATCGTGAGTGCGGTGAGGCAGGGGCTGGAGCAAACACCGCCGGATCTCGGCAGCGATGTGGCGGAGCGCGGTATCGTGCTCACGGGGGGAGGCGCATTGCTGCGCAACATCGATAAATTGATCATGGAGGAAACCGGACTGCCGGTAGTCATCGCCGACGATCCACTGACCTGCGTGGCTCGCGGCGGCGGACGAATCCTGGAACTCATGGAAGAGCATGGACGAGCAGTCTTCGGCCTGCAGTAGCCGTCGGGAGCTCTCACCCACCCTCGGCCGCGCAACTCGATGTCGCCGGCTCCCCCGCGAAGCGCGCCCGGATCCAGTCGAGCTGATCCGGGGTCGAGTTCTGCATGGTGGGGTCGTGGTCGAGCCCGGGGTAGCTGCGGAAGCTCACCGGCTGCTTGGCCGCGCATAGCTGCGCGACCGCGGCACGCACGCCGGCGAGCGGCACGGTTTGATCGGCCTCGCCGGCAATGACGAACAAGGGACCGCCGATGGGGGCATTCGCCACCGCGTTGCCCTCAAAAAAGCGGTGCACCCACACGCTTTTCTCCCAACCCGGGCGCAGCAAGGTGCCGGTGGGCAGCGCGGCATAAACGGCATAGCCATAGTAGAAGCAGCCCTTGGTGGTGACGTCGGAGTAGTGCTTGAGCACCGCGTCCGACAAGAGGTCATGCGGACTGAACTCCGGATACCGCGCGTGAATGCCGGCGGCCATGAAGGCCAGATAAAAACCCACTCCGGGCGTGTTGCTCAAGTGGCTGAAGAAGTCCGTTTCTCGAGCGACTCCCGCCACGGAAACCGCGCCCAGATAATTGGGGTCCTTGAGATCGTGCTCGGCCTCGGCCACGCCGAAGGCGGCGAGTCCGCCTTGCGAATGTCCGTCGGCCACCCACCTCGCTCCCAGACGGGGCACCGCGGCGCGGGCCGCCGGTATGGAGTAGATGACGTCCCGCGCCTGCGCGATCTTGTTCACGTACTGGTGCGGACCCACGGTGCCCAAGCCATGGTAGTCGGTGGCCACCACCGCAAACCCCGCGGCCACCATGGGCATGAGGCCTTCATCGCCGTAGTACACATCCTTCATGGCGGAGGGCGCGCACAGGCGCGATACGCCACTCGTTCCATGGGCCCACGCAATCACGGGCCAGCCTTTGGCGGGCGCCTTGCCCGCGGGAATCAACACCACTCCCGAGGTTGCCACATCGGCGCCGGTGGCATCCAGGGAGTGATACAGAATTCGCACCGCGGTGGCGCCCTTCGGCAGGGTATAGCCCGCGAAGGATTCCTTGCGCAACAGATCTCCGGGCTTGGTGGTCGCCAGATTTTCCGGAGTGGAATAGAAATCGCCCGTGGCCACCCGATCGGCCTTTTCCATGGCGATCGCCTGCGCCACGGTCTTGGGCATGTCTTGCGCGAGCGCGGGCGCTGCTCCTCCCGCCAGCGCGAGTGCAACTCCCAGTGCTCCCAGCGTTCGGAACGTGGTTTTTATTTGCATCGATACTCTCCTAGTCATGCGCCCGCGGCATCAGCAGTTTGGCGATCAGCGAAGTCCACCCGGACTGGTGCGACGCTCCGGCTCCGCGGCCGGTATCGCCATGAAAATATTCGTAGAACGGGATGCAGTCCCGGTAGTTCGGGTCGGTCTGTAATTCCGGCTGGTGGCGCAGTACCGGGCGATCGCCGTTGGCGTCCTTCACGAAGATACGCGTCAGGCGCTGCGACAGCTCGGTGGCCACCTGGTCGATGGTGAGAAACTGTCCCGACCCCGTCGGGCATTCCACTTTGAAGTCGTTGCCGTAGTAGTGGTGGAATTTTTGCAGCGACTCGACGATGAGGAAATTGAGCGGCATCCAGATGGGCCCGCGCCAATTGGAATTGCCGCCGAACTGCCGTGATTCGGATTCGGCCGGGGCGTAACGCACCGACTGATCGATGCCCCCCACCTTGAGCACGAAGGGGTGGGTGAGGTGCACCCGCGACAGCGCGCGCACGCCGTAGTCCGACAGGAATTCCGACTCATCGAGCATGCGCCGCAGCAGCCGCTTCATCCGATGGCCGCGCAGCAGCGACAATAGCCGCCGCTGGCCGCGCCCGGGAGCCTGCCAATGCGACACCAGGCTGGCAAGGTCCGGCCGGTGGTTCAGAAACCATTCCAGCCGTTTTCTAAATCCCGGCAGCTTCTCCAACAGCTCCGGCTCCAGGGTCTCGACCGCGAACAGCGGAATCAAACCCACCATGGAGCGGATTCGCAGGCGTATTTTCTGATCGTTCGGCAGATTCAGCACGTCGTAGAAGAATTGATCTTCCTCATCCCACAGGCCGACGTCGCTGCCGTACATGGAACTCATCGCCTCGGCGATATTGAGGAAATGCTCGAAGAACTTGCTGGCGATATCCTCGTACACATGGTTGTGCTGCGCAAGTTCCAGCGCGATGCGCATCAGATTGAGCGAATACATCGCCATCCAGCTCGTGCCGTCCGATTGATTGATGTAGCCGCCGGTGGGGAGCTGGGCGCTGCGGTCGAAGACCCCGATGTTGTCCAGGCCCAGAAATCCGCCCTGGAAGATGTTCCTTCCCAGGTGGTCCTTGCGATTCACCCACCAGGTGAAGTTCAGCATGAGCTTGTGGAACACGCGCTCGAGGAATTCCAGGTCGCCCTGGCCGCCGCTTTGCTTGCGGTCGATTTGGTACACGCGCCAGGCCGCCCAGGCGTGAACCGGCGGATTGACGTCGCTGAATGCCCATTCGTACGCGGGAATCTGCCCGTTCGGGCGCATGTACCATTCGCGGGTCAGCAGCACCAATTGGTGCTTGGCGAATTCCGCGTCGATCAGGGCGAGGGGGATGCAGTGGAAGGCCAGATCCCAGGACGCATACCAGGGATACTCCCACTTGTCCGGCATGGAAATGACATCGGCATTGTTGAGATTGCCCCATTCGGAATTGCGGCCATGCCGGTGCGATTCGGGCGCCGGGTACTGGCCGGGATCTCCCTTGAGCCAGCGCGGAACATCCAGGTGGTAGAACTGCTTGTTCCAGATCAATCCGGCGAACGCCTGACGCTGCACCAGACGCTCGTCGGCCGAGACGATGTCCTTCTGCAAGTCGGCGTAGTAAAAGTCGGCCTCGGCGCGCCGCTCCGTCAGGCAGGCCTCGAAGCCCTCGAAGGGGCTGAGGCTGGCGCGCCGCGACAGCCGCAAACGATACTCCCGCTTGTCCCGGCCGGGGATGGTCGCTTGATACCACACGCCCGCCTTGGTGCCGGTGTGGGCGGGGTTCACCTTTCCTAAGTGCCCACCGACGATGCGCTCATGGAAGCCGTCCTTGTAGAAGCCCGGGCCGCCGATGTTCCACAATCGCGGCGCATTCGATTCATTCTCGGTGAACAGCAGGTCCGCGGACCCCTCGAAATACAGGCGGCTCACGCCGATCGCCGCGGGTTCGATGCCGACACCGCCGTCGACGGCCCGCAAGCTTGGCTTGACCGACCCCGGCTCCCAGCTCCAGGTATTGCGCAGCACCAGTTGCGGGATCAGGTGCAGCACGGCGGCCGCGTCGCCGCGGTTCCATGCCGTGATCTTCATCAGCACATCGCCCGGTTCTTCCTGCGCATATTCGACGAACACGTCGAAGTAGCGATTCTCGGCGAATACGCCGGTGTCCAGGAGTTCGTACTCCGGCAGGTCCGTGCCGCGGCGGCCATTTTCGGCGACC
>JBARBX010000465.1:0-1872 GCA_049793535.1 Steroidobacteraceae bacterium
TCAATGCCGTTCAGGGGATCCATCTGGATGTCGAGGAACAAGAGCTGCGGCGGCTGCGACCTGATCGCCGCGAGCGCCGCCACGCCGTCGCCGTATTCGCCGACCACGTGCAAATCGCCTTCGGCCTCGCAGAATTCGCGCAATGTACGCCGGCCGGCCTGCTCGTCGTCGACGATGATGACATCCATCATGCGTCGGCCAACGCTTCCGCGTGTCGGATCGCGCGCGACGGCGCCTGGTGAATCGCCGGGATCGTGATCTCGCTGCACCACTCGCCGTCCGACCCTGAGGTCGTGAGGCTGGCGCGCCCTTCGAATTGAACGGCGAGGCGTTCTCGGACATTGTTGAGGCCGATGCCTTCCTCGCCGACGGCCTTCTCCACTGCAATCGTATTGAGCACCCGCAGGGTGAGCACGTCGCGGGCCATGCGCACGACGATGCGCACGCTGACGGGCGCTTGATGGCCCGCCAGGCCATGAACCACGGCGTTCTCGACCAAGGGCTGCAGAATCAAACTCGGCACCCACACCGCGGGGATGTCCGCGGCGTCCGGCAGCACCACGGTGAGGCGGTCCGAGAAGCGCCGCTGCTGCAGCTCCAGGTACAAGCGGACGAACTGCAATTCATCGCTGAGGCGGGAGAAATCGCGCTCCCCGGCATTCAGCAGCCGGCGCAGCAAGTCCGCGAGCTGCACCACCATGGCCTGGGCGCCCTTGGGATCCCATTCGATGTGGCCGCGAATGGTGTGCAGAAGATTGAATAGCGTATGCGGCGACAATTGCATGCGCAGCGCCGCCAGGCGCGCGGAGCTCCACTCGCGCTCGAGCGCCGCAAGCCGCAGTTCGGAATTTCGAAACCGCGTATACAGCGCCAAGCCCGTGACCAGCGCGAGGCCGAATCCATACGTCGGAAGAAAACTCACGAAGCTGGCCATCCACAGCGAGAGAAAGGTGGGATCGAACCAGGGATCGGAGCCGTGCTGCACCACGGTTTCATGCCAGTTCTCGCGTCCCATGGTCATTTCGGCCACCAGCATGGCCGGGTAGGCGATGGCGGCGAACACGGCGCCCAGAATCGCCTGCAGCGGCAATGCGATCCAGAGCGGACGCCACTGAATGCGCAGAGATGCCCAGTACGACACCAGCAGCACCGGCAGCAGCATCAGGTGCTGCAAGAAGCGCGCGTCCCATGCGGCGAACAGTGAGACATTCGTCATACGCGAAATCCCGATGCGCATGCTGTAGGCATACAGGATGTTCGAGCTGACCACATAGACCCAGAACAGGCCGACAATTCCCAGAAACTGCCGCAGGGAGAGGCCCCCGGCAAAGCGCCGGGCCCTCAGTTCCGTCGTTCCCATTCCGATCATGGTGGCAAGCCTAGCGCAAACAGGGTGGTTGCGGAGCCTTGAGGCCGTGTGCCGGGACGAAACCGTCGTTGGACGGGACGACCTCGACATCTCATCGCAGACGCAGACGGCTGCTCGCGTGTCTTATAAGGGCGTGAACAACACCCGTCTTTCAGGAGAGATGTCATGACTTATTCCACGACCCACAAGGCCACGGGACCGGCAGGCAAGCTGGCGCTGTTGGCGCTCGCCCTGGCGGGCGTGCTCGGTGTCGGTACTGCCAGTGCGGCCGGCACCGACAGTGATGTCCCCAGCATTGTCGTCAAGTACAGCGATCAGAGCCTCAGCTCAGAGAGCGGCGTGAAGGACCTATACGTCCAAATCGTCCGAGCGGCGAAACAGGTTTGTCCGAATGCCTCGATTCGAGACCTGGAAGCTCAGCAGCAGGTCGACCAGTGCCGGGAACAGGCGATCGCCCGGGCCATACGCAAGGTCAACAATTCGCAGCTGGAGGCCCTGTACGC
>JBARBX010000466.1:0-2326 GCA_049793535.1 Steroidobacteraceae bacterium
ATCTTGAGATCCAAGCTGTGGCCGAGCGCAATAATGGCGCGCACGATGGCCGCATCGTCCGGATCGTCGCTGATGTCGGCGACGAATGAACGGTCGATCTTGAGCGTGTCGAGCGGGAAACGCTTCAGATAGTTGAGTGAACAGTAGCCGGTACCGAAGTCGTCGATCGCCAGGGCAAAGCCGAATTCCTTCAGCGCCAGCAGCGAGCGGCGGCCGGCTTCGGCGTCCTGCATGAGCACCCCTTCTGTCAGCTCGAGTTCGAACAGCGACGGCGAAAGTCCCGCCTGAGTCACCGTGTCCCCCAGGCGCAGCAAGGCTTCCGGATACATGAAATCGCGTCCCGATACGTTCACCGCCACGCGGGGCAGCTTCAGGCCCTCGTCACGCCATTGGCAAAGATCGCGGCAAACCCGCTGCAGCGCCCAGCGGCCGATATCGCCGATCAACCCGGTCTCCTCGGCCACCGCGATGAAATCGGCGGTGGGGATCTGGCCGCGCTCCGGGTGGAACCAGCGCAACAGGGCTTCGCCCCCCAGCATTTGCAGGCCGTGCGTCTGGTACTTCGGCTGGTAGTAGATCTCGAGGCTTGAGTTCTCCACCGCCCGCCGCAACTCCATCTCCAGGGACAACCGCTTCAAGGCGCGCACGTTCATGGCGCCGTCATAAACACGCAATTGATTCCGGCCGCCCGCCTTGGCCTCGTACATCGCCCCGTCCGCATTCTTGAGCAGGCTCTGCGCATCGCTGCCGTGCTCCGGATACATCGCGATGCCGATGCTCGGCGTCACCACGAACTCATAGGTTTCCTGCTGAAAGGGAGCGGACAGAATCGACAGGATCTGCCGCGCCGCCCGCTGCGCCTGTTCGACGTCGGTGCGTCCCGTGAGCACGACGATGAACTCATCGCCGCCCACACGGGCGAGATGGCCGCGAATGCGCTCCGAACCCACGGCGCCGGCGGCGCCTGGATTCGGCGGCACCTCGGGCTCCGCACCCTCGGCTTCCAGATCCAGGCCAGCCCGCAGCCTGTCCGCCACTTGGCGCAGAAGCGCATCTCCGGTCTCGTGGCCCAGCGTGTCGTTGATGCGCTTGAATTGATCCAGGTCGACGTACAGCAGCGCGAGGCTGCGATTGAGCAGACTCGCCTCCGTCAACGACTGCGCGAGATAGTCGTGGATCCATTCACGGTTGGGCAACCCGGTCAGGCCGTCGAAGTAGGCCAGGCGGTGAATGCGGGCTTGTGCCTCCTTGCGTGCAGTCACATCCCGCACAATGATCAGCACCACACCCGCGGAATTGGGCAGATAACGGCATTCGAAATGGCAGCTCGCCCGCCCCGCGCCGTCCACGGAGAATTCGAGCACCGCGGCTTCGCCACGTAGCGCGGCATCGAGACAGATCGTGTCGCGCGCGCGCGCCGAGGGCGGAACGAGATTGCGAAAAAACTTCGACTCGCACCTGGCGCCGGGCACATCGACGAGCCCGGCGGCGGGGCTGAAACAGTGTTCGATCACGCCCCGGTGGTCGACGAGAAATATGCCGTCGGGAATGGCTTTCAGCAGAGCCGTGTTCTTCTGCTCGCTGAATCGCAGGTCGAGGATGGTGCGCGCGCCGCGCAGCACATAGCGGATTCGATGCGCCAGCAGCGCCCAATTGACGGGCTTCACCACGAAGTCCGTTGCGCCCACCTCGTAGGCTCGATCGATGGAAGGGGTATCGTCGCAACCGGTCACCATGACGATGGGCAGATCGGCGCCGCCCGGCAAGGCGCGAATGTCGGTGCAGGCCTGGTAGCCGTCGCCGTCGCGCATTTCCACGTCGAGCAGCGCGATGTCGGGAAGCGCGAGCGCACAGGCCGCGACCGCGGCGTCGCCGCTGGCCACCGTTTGCACCCTGAATCCCGCCGCCCGCAGCATGGCGCCGGCGATTTCCCGCAATATCGCGTCGTCGTCGGCGACCAGGACTGTGATCGGCGAAGCGGCGCTCCTCATGCGGATCTCCGCATCGCGAATTCCAGTTCATTGCGCACGCGCAGGTGCAGAGCGCCGATTTGTGCGTAGATTTCACGCGCCGCGGCAAAGTCCCCCTGCCGCGCCGAGTCCTCCAGTTCGCGACAGAGGCGCGCCAAGGCGTGCGCGCCCACGTTGCCGTTGTAGGAACGCCAAGCATGTGCGGCGCGCGCCAGGTCGGTGGAATTTCCGGCGTTCAAGGACCCTTCGATCGACTCCACCAATCCTCGAGAATCGGCGAGATACAGCTCGCCGATATGGCAGAGCATGTCCTTTTCCCCGCGGCGCGGCAGCGCGCGCAGAGCATCGAGCGTGGC
>JBARBX010000467.1:0-2270 GCA_049793535.1 Steroidobacteraceae bacterium
GGTAATCGTCCATGCCGGCGGCGAGGCATGCTTCACGGCCTGCGGCGGTCGCGTCGGCGGTGAGCGCGATGATCGGGATGCGCATTCCGGCCGGCTCGTCGCGGCGGATGGCGGCGGTCGCGGTAAACCCGTCCATGACCGGCATTTCGCAGTCCATCAAAACCGCGTCGATGTGCCCCGCGCGCAACACGTGCAGCGCCTGCCGGCCGTGATTGGCGGTCTCCACTTCAAGTCCGAGAGAGCGCAGTATGCCGATGGCGACTTCGCGGTTCAGCGGCTGATCTTCGACCACGAGAACTCTGCCCGACAGTCGAGGCAGGCTCATTGCCGATGGAAAGACATTGGTCGCCGTGAACGCCTGAGTCTCCTCGTGGGCAGCGCCGCTCAATGCCTCATGCAACTCGCCGAGGTGCAGGGGCTTGGTCATTTCGGTGTCGAAGGGGCCGCGGGAGACGCTCGAATCGGGTGCCAGGCTGACGAAGCTCAGCAGGCGAACCGTCCGCAGGCTCGCCGGCTGAGATACCCGCAGGGCACTCCACAGGCCGTCGGCCTCGTTGAGCAGCCAGTCATCGATGACCACGGCGTCGTATTTCGCCGCCGTAGACTCGGCCACGGCCTCCGCCAAGGACCGCACCATCTTCGGCAGCGCCGCCCAATCGGACAGCGCTTTGCCGGTGAGCGCGCGCGCCGCCGCATTGTCTTGCACCACGAGCACCCGCAGCCCGTCGAGACGGCGCGGCGGCGCCGGCGGCTGCACGGCCGCATCGGCAAGCGGCAGCGTCAATTCGAACGAGAAGGTCGATCCTTCACCCGGCGCGCTGACCAGTGCAAGGCGGCCCCCCATGAGCTCGACGATTTGCCGGGAGATTGCGAGGCCGAGGCCGGTGCCGCCAAAGCGGCGCGTGGTCGAGGCGTCCTCTTGAGCAAACTCCTCGAATATGCGGGTTTGATTCTCGCGCGCGATGCCGACCCCCGTGTCGGCCACCTCGAAGCGCACGGTAAGCGCGCCGTTCTCCGTGCGCACGGGCACCAGCCGCAATACGACCTCGCCGCGTTCGGTGAATTTCACGGCGTTGCCGCCGAGGTTGACCAGCACCTGGCGCAGGCGCACCGCATCCATGCGCACGCGGGGCAGCCGCGTCGTGGGAGGATCGCACAAAAGCTCGAGGCCCTTGGTGGCGGCGCGCGCCGCCAACATCTCCGCCGTCTGTTCGACCAGCTCGATGAGGTCGCATTTCACCGGGTCGAGCTGCAGGCGGCCCGCCTCGATCTTCGAGAAATCGAGAATATCGTCGACGATGGCCAGCAGCGAATCGGCCGAGCGGTGGATGGCCTCGGCGAATCGTCGCTGCGCCGGATCGATGCGGGTGTCCAGCAGCAGGCTGGTCATCCCGAGGACGCCGTTCATCGGCGTTCGCAGCTCATGGCTCATGCGTGCGACGAAATCGCTCTTGGCGCGGCTCAGCACCTGCAGCTCCCGATTGCGCTCCTCCAGTTCCCGCGTTCGCTCATGTACCGTCTGCTCGAGCTCGCGGCTGTAGCGCAGCTCCCGTTCGCGGCGCAGGCGCTGCAGTCGCCAGAGGTATCCGAAGACCAGCACGCCTAAGCCCAAGTACGCCAGACGGGCCGCCGGTGTCTTCCACGGCGCCGGCGCCACGTGCACGGGAACCGCCAGTTCCTGGCTGCTCCAGACGCCATCGGCATTGGCGGCACGCACTCTGAACACATAGTCGCCCGCGTCCAAGTTGGTGTAGGTCGCCCGGTGCAGCGGTCCGGCGTCGACCCAGCCGCCGTCGAAGCCCTCGAGCCGATAGGAGAATTGATTGTTCGCAGGAGAGGTGAAATCCAAGGCCGCGAAGTCCAGCGTCACCAGCTTGTCGTCGTAAGCCAGCGACAGCGGCCGGCCCGGCGCGGGCAACTCCTGCGGCGCCAGCACCCGATTGAGCTTCGCTCCGGTGGTCAGAACGACCCGCGGCGGAGGCGCGCTCGAGGTGATCTGCTCCGGTGAAAACGCGTTGAAGCCATTGTTGCCGCCGAAGAACAGCGTGCCGTCGGCGCCCTGGTAGTGGGCGTTGATATTGAATTCCTCATCCTGCAGTCCATGCACCTGGTGAAACCACTTGATCGAATGCGAGTGCGGATCGAAGCGCGCAAGACCGTTGTTGGTGCTCAGCCAGAGCCGGTCGTCCCGATCCGACTCGATGCCGTACACGACCTGGCTCGATATTCCGCCGAGGCCGGATTGGTTCTCGAAGCGCACGGCGCCGGGC
>JBARBX010000468.1:0-4340 GCA_049793535.1 Steroidobacteraceae bacterium
GCTCGTTCCGCTTCAGCGATGCGGTCCTGCGAAATCTCGTGGTGAAGATGGACGAGGCTGTTGTCGAGCCTTCGCCGATGGCCCGCGCTCCGGATGAGAATGCGCGCCGCCACGACGACTTCGGCGACGACGGCGACGACGACGACATGCCCATGGGCGTAAGGTAAGAGGAAGCACACATGGCACGTTTTTTCCGCCGCAAAAAGTTTTGCCGATTCACGGCCGATGACGTCAAGCAGATCGATTACAAGGATCTGACGACGCTCAAGAGCTACATCACCGAGACGGGCAAGATCGTTCCGAGCCGCATCACCGGGACACGCGCTCACTATCAGCGCCAGCTGCAGCTCGCGATCCGTCGCGCGCGTTTTCTGGCTCTGCTGCCGTACACCGATCAGCACTAAACCGGCGAGTCAACATGGATATCATACTGTTGCAAAAGGTCGCGAACCTGGGCCAAATCGGCGATCGCGTCAAGGTGAAGTCGGGCTACGCGCGCAATTTCTTGGTGCCCACCGGGCGCGCCACGATGGCGACGGCCGCGAATATCGCGAAGTTCGAAGAGCAGCGCCACATACTCGAAGCCAAGGCGGGCCAGGAACTGGCCGCTGCGCAGGCGCGCGCCCTGAAGTTCGAGAACTTCAAGCTCACGATCGCGGCCAAGGCGGGCGCCGAAGGCAAGTTGTTCGGCTCCATCGGCACGGCCGATATCGCCGAAGCGTCCGTCGGTGCGGGCCAGCCCATTAGCCGCAGCGAAGTGCGCATGCCCACGGGCCCGATTCGGGTCACCGGCGAACATCAGGTGCAACTGCATTTGCACACCGATGTCAACGTGACCCTGACGGTCACCATCGTCGCCGAAGAGTAGCGGCCGGCATTCGCGGCCCTTAGGGATCGCATGGCCGTTCGCGTCAGCAGTCATTCCATGAGCGGCGGCGACGGGCTGCGACTGCCGCCGCATTCCATCGAAGCGGAGCAATCCGTGCTCGGCGGATTGATGCTCGACAGCGCGGCCTGGGACCAGGTCGCCGACCGCGTGGTGGCCCAGGACTTCTACCGCAACGATCACCGGCTGATTTTCGAAGCCGTGGCCGGCCTGATCGAGCGCAACCAACCCTGCGATGCCGTCACCCTGTCCGGGCACCTGGAAAGCCAGGGGGTGCTCGATCAGGTGGGCGGGCTGTCCTACTTGGGTTCGCTGGCGCGCGACACCCCCACCGCCGCCAACATTCGCGCCTATGCGGACATCGTGCGCGAGCGCTCGGTGCTGCGGCAGCTCATCACCGCCGGGAACGGCATCGTCAGCAGCGCGCTCGAGCCCGAGGGCCGCGAGGCGCGCGAAATCGTCGACGACGCCGAACGCGCGGTGTTCGAGATCGCGGAAGCCGGCTCCCGCGGCAAGGTGGGCTTCAGGACGGTCAAGAGCATCCTGCCGGATGTGGTCAACCGCATCGACGAGTTGTACCACTCCGACGGCAAGCTGACGGGCGTGCCGACGGGCTTCAAGCAGCTCGACGAGATGACTTCTGGCCTCCAGCCGGGCGATTTGATCATCATTGCCGGTCGCCCCTCCATGGGCAAGACCACGCTCGCGGTGAATATCGCCGAAAATGCCGCGCTGGGATCGAACAAGTCGGCGGCGATCTTCAGCATGGAAATGTCGGCCGAATCGCTCACTCTGCGCATGATCTCTTCTCTGGGCCGCATCAATCAGGGCAATCTGCGCTCGGGGCGCCTGCGCGAGGAAGACTGGCCGCGGATCGACTCCGCGATGACGCAGCTCGGCAGCGCCAAGATCTTCGTCGATGAAACGCCTGCATTGACGCCCACGGAAATTCGCGCTCGCGCCCGAAGATTGAAGCGCGAGCGCGGACTCGATTTGATCGTGGTCGACTACCTGCAGCTCATGCAGGTCGCGGGCACCAAGGAGAATCGGGCGACGGAGATCTCCGAGATCTCGCGGTCGTTGAAAGCGCTTGCCAAGGAATTGAAGGTGCCGGTGATCGCCCTGTCGCAGCTCAACCGCGGCGTCGAGCAGCGGGTGGAGAAGAAGCCGGTGATGTCGGATCTACGAGAGAGCGGAGCCCTCGAACAGGATAGCGACCTCATCCTGCTCATCTACCGCGAAGAAGTGTACGACAAGAACACGACGCGCAAGGGCATCGCGGACATCATCATCGCCAAGCAGCGCAACGGCCCGACCGGCGACCTGCAGCTCACCTTCCTCGGCGAGTACACCAAGTTCGAGAACTACGCGCCGGAGTCGTACGCCGAAGGCGTGTTCCGATGACCCCCATGGTCAGCGCAACGGTGGACTCCGGCGCTCTCCGTCATAACTTGCAAGTGGTGCGGAAGCTGGCGCCCGAATCGCGCGTCATGGCCGTCATCAAGGCCAATGCCTACGGCCACGGACTCGTCGCGGTGGGGCGCTCTCTCAAAGCCACGGACGCGCTGGCGGTGGCGCGGGTCGACGAAGGTTTGTCGCTGCGAGCGGCCGGCATCGATACTCCCACGGTGCTGCTCGAGGGTGTCTTCGACCGCGAGCAGATGGATGCCGCGGCGGCCGCGAAGTTCGAGCTCGTCGTGCACACGGCCGAACAGATCGAATTGCTGCGCGCGGCGCCCGCCGGCGTGCGCTTCAAGATCTGGCTCAAGCTCGACAGCGGCATGAATCGGCTGGGCTTCAAAGGAGCGGCGTTCGCCGCCGCACACGCGGCCTTGAGTGCCCTGGCATGCGTGCAATCTCCGGTCAACTCCTTCACGCACCTGGCGTCCGCCGACGATCCCGAGCTTGCAACGACGGCCGAGCAACTGGCCCGCTTCGACGAGGCCACTCGCTTTGTCTCCGGCGAGCGCAGCATTGCCAACTCGGCGGGAATGTTGAGCTTCCCCCAAGCACAGGCCGACTGGGTGCGTCCGGGATTGCTGTTGTACGGCGTCTCGCCCATTTCGGGCACCATCGGCGCGGATTACGGCCTGCAGGCCGTCATGACCCTGCGATCGCATGTGATCGCGGTCAAGGACCTCTCGGCAGGAGAGCGCGTGGGTTATGGGGGCGACTGGACCGCAGCTCGCGCCACACGCCTGGCGGTGGCCGCGGTGGGCTACGGCGACGGCTACCCACGCAGCTTGGGCGCGGGCACACCGGTGCTGGTCAACGGCGACCGCGCCGGTCTCGCCGGCAGGGTGTCCATGGACATGATAGGCATCGACGTCACCGATCTTCAGCGGACTCCGGTGCCGGGCGATCCGGTCGTTCTCTGGGGTGAAGGGTTGCCGGTGGAGGAGATCGCGGTGTGGGCGAACACCATTCCCTACGAATTGCTGTGCGGGATCAGCCAGCGCGTCGCCGTGAGCCTGCGCTGAGCTTTGACGGCACGGCAGGCCAAGTTCAAACTCCCTCGATGCGACCAGCGACAAGGACGTTAAGCGCCATCGTCTTAGCAGGCCTGTGGCTGCTCCCCGCCGGGGCCTTCGCCGCCTGCAAGCTTGGCAAGTACGCCGATCTTCCGGTCACCATGGTGGGCATGCGGCCGACGATCGCCGCCCAAATCAACGGCCAGGACGTACGCTTCCTGATCGACAGCGGCGCGTTCTACAGTATGCTCAGCAGCGCCACTGCGGCGCAGTACGGCCTCCGACTGAGCCCCGCTCCCTTTGGTCTGCGGCTCTCGGGCATGAACGGCGCCGTGGACACGTGGGTTGCGACGGTCAAGGTTCTCACCTTTGCCGGAGTCGCCGTGCACAACGTCGAATTCCTGGTGGGCGGCACGGACATGGGAGGCGGAGACCTCGCCGGCATCGTGGGGCAGAACCTGTTTCGCATCGGGGACGTCGAGTATGACCTCGCCAACGGCGTCATCCGCCTGATGCGGGCCGAAGGTTGCAGCCACACGTTGCTTGCCTACTGGCTCAAACCGTCGGAGACCTATTCCCTGATGGATATCGCGTGGCCGACAGTGCTCCATCCGCATACCACCGGTGATGCCTTCATCAACGGCGCCAAAATTCGCGTGATGTTCGATACCGGCGCCTCGGCCTCGTTGCTGTCGATGAAGGCCGCCGAACGCGCGGGGATCACACCGGATTCGCCCGGCGTGGTGGTGGCGGGCTACAGCACCGGACTCGGCCGGGAGTCGCTTAAGACCTACATCGGTACCTTTGCCAGCTTCAAGATCGGCGACGAGGAGATCAAGAATGCCCGGCTGCGGTTCGCCGCCATGGACGCGATGGATGATACCGATATGTTGATCGGCGCCGATTTCTTCCTGTCGCACCGAATCTATGTCGCGAGCAGCCAGAGAAAGTTGTTTTTCACCTACAACGGCGGGCCGGTGTTC
>JBARBX010000469.1:0-9435 GCA_049793535.1 Steroidobacteraceae bacterium
CCTGGGACATGACCGGCTGCCCCGCTGTCAGCCCTGCCACCACGATGGGCTTTCAGGTACACGGCACGGTCGACCTGTTGACGGGGAACGGCGGCCAGGCCCCCTTCGAGACGGTTCCGCCTTCCTCGACGCTGCAGGTCTGCGTCACCGGAGGGACTGAAGTACCGTACTCGAACGTTTCGCTGACATTCGGGGCGCCGGCGACCGCCCATTTTGGGCCGCAAGCCATTCATGGCGTGGTGCGCATATGGTCGGCGGAGCCGAGCCGGGACCGATGAGGCCTGTCATTGCGGATCCCGATCGATGAGCGCGAGATCCGAGTTCACCTGGACTCGATCGAAGACGATATCCGAACCGGCGACCGAGACATCGAAGTCTCGAATGGCGAAGTCAGGTGGAAGCGCGGCGAGCAGGTGCTGGGTCCCGGTGCGAAGGTCGAGCAGCGAGAAGCTCTTTTGACCGATGCCACCGGCAAGAATCGCGAGCGTGTGGGCATCTCGAAAGAACGCCACGCGTCGCGCGCCGCGTGTCAGCATCACGCTCGGCAGCGGGTAGGGCCGGCCATCGGCGGCCGCGGCTCGCAAGGGAAAGGTGGTCCCGACATCGGCGCCTGAATAAACCAGGAAGCGACCGTCGGGCGCCCAGACTGGATCGGTGGAATACTCCGACACCAGTGGAAGCGGCGGGTCGCCATTGAGAAATATGCGCGTCAGGCGCGGCTCGCCGTCGCGGACGACCGCGGAGACGATCGATTGGCCATCCGGCGCCCAGGCCGGATTGCCCCGCAATTTGAGGGAATCGGCCAGGACTCTGATCCGTGAGCCGTTATTGTCGACTACGTACAACAGTGTTCTGCCCTGTTCCTCCACTGAGAAGGCGATGTGCCGCCCGTCGGGTGCCGCGGCCGGCCCGCCAATGACGCGGGCATGTCCGCTGCTCCAGATTTCACGGCTCGTTCCATGTGCGAATGAAGAAATGCCCTGTCGGTCGCCTTGCCGTGAAACATACAGCAGCGCGTCCGCAGCAAGCCGTGGGGCGACGCCGTTGGCCAAAACCAGCGACGGCGCGCTTGCGGCAAGGGAGTCGCCATCCATGCTGAGCGACAGGCGCCAGATGCTCTCGCGGGAGCTGGCAATCGTGGCGGCGAGACGCCTCCCATTGGCGGACGCGGCGAGCGAGGTGTAGCTTTCGAGCCCGGCGCTGATTCGATGGACAACGCGCCTTTCGACGTCCACGGAATACATCCACGGTCCGGACCCGTCCGCGTCGTTCGCCAGGAAGGCCATCGTGCGCCGATCGAGCATCACCGGATAGGCGATGCGCACGTTCTGCGTTGTGATCCGCTCGAGCCCGTCACCCGACGGTCGAATTCGCCAGATGTCCCAGTCGTCGGGCGGTACTCCGCGGACAAAATAGATGAAGGCGTCGTCCGGAGACCACACCGGAAAGTGGCAGTGCACGCCCGCCGGAGCCGCGTAAATCCTGCGATCCGCGCCGTTGCCCACCCGGCCTGACGCGCGCACGTACAGAGGATCGCCAGGGGCGGTCGTATGGTAGACGAGCTGCGAGCCGTCGCGAGACCAATCGAACTCGGCGGCCTCCCGCAAATACGGGCGCAGTGCGCCACCACTCCTCGGCGCGGCCATTATATTCACGTCGCCGGGCTGCGAGCCGTCGGGCTGCCTCGTCCAAATCGTCACCAGCGAATCATCCGCGGAGAAACCAAGCGTTCGAATCGCAGGATTGACGAGCTCGCCCAGCTCGCCATGCGTCAGATTGCGGCGAGTACCGCTGGCCACCTCGCTGACCCAAGCGTCGACTCGACCATCCTGTTCCGCCAGCAGCGCAACGAATTGGCCGTCGCGTGAGATCGCCGCCGCTTGTTCGGTTGCGGCGAAGTTCAGCAGGCGCGTGAATTTGGCATTCGCCAACGGACTGCGCCAGAAATAATCGGCTTGAGTCGCGTACCGGGCCACAGCGCCCGCGATCAGCACGATTGCGGCGGCAACGATCCAGTACCGGAGTCTCGCTGGATGCACCGCGCGCGCGGATGCGCGGGTGGCAGTCTCGGTTGATTGCGGGGGTTGTGCGGGTTGCGCGCCGTCGGTCTCCTGCGCAAGCCGGGTGCGCCGGCTTTCCCACCAAGCGTTGAGCTCCGAGCGAAAGGCAAAAACAGATCCCTGCTTATCGTGCAGGTGGCGGTGAACCGGCATCGCTTCGCGCCTTTCCCAGCGTTGTGCGGTGCTGACATCGCGTTTTAGGTGGGAGGCGATCTTTTTCCACGAGTCGAGCCGATCATCATGGCCGCCATTGCCGGTCACGTGGATTACGCCGACGCGCCCGCTTCGCGCAGCCGCGCGATCTCCGACCGCGGCGGCGCGCCGAATAGGCGCCGGTATTCGCGGCTGAACTGCGAAGAACTTTCGTAGCCCACCCGGTGCCCGGCGCTAGCGCATTCGATGCCGTCGGCGAACATCAGGCGTCGGGCCTCATGCAGCCTCAAGTGCTTCTGGTACTGCAGCGGCGACATCGCCGTGACCGCCTTGAAGCGGTGATGCAGCGCCGACGGGCTCATATGCACGCTGTCAGCCAGTTCCTCGATGCGCAGCGGCGCCGCATAGTGTTGCTTGAGCCACTCGATGGCACGAACGACACGATGGTTGCCGCCCTCGGTTTGGGCGAGATCGACCAGGCGATACCCGAGTTCGCCGCGCAAGATGCGATAGTAGATTTCACGCTGCACCACCGGCGCGAGCACCTCGATATCCTCCGGCGTATCGAGCAGCTTCACCATCCTCAATACGGCGTCCAGCAAGGGCTCGTCCAGCCGCGCGACGAACAGGCCGCGATCGGTGGCGGCGGGCGAGGGTCCCCGATTGCCCAATTCCAGTACCAGGCGTGCGATTTCCTCCAGGTCGAGATTCAGACGCAGCGACAGATACGGGTGCTCGGGAGTGGCTTCGAGCACCTGGCCCATCCCTGGCAGAGTCACCGATACCTCGAGATAGTTCAGTGCGTCGTAGTGGAATACTTCGTCGTTCAGTAGAGCGCGCTTGCGACCCTGCACCACGATGCCCAAACAGGGCTGGTAGACCGTCGGCATGCACATCGTCGGCACGCTGCCGCGGGTCAACGCGAGGGATGGCAGCGCGGATTGATGGGTTCCGTCGAAAGGTGCCAATCGGGCAACCCGCGCCGACAGCTCCTGCTGCCGCTCGGCCATCCCGGTGATCTCGCGAATTCTCTGCAAACTGCTGTCAAACATGTTGTTTCTCAATCTTCGAGCGATGGGCGCATGGTAGTCGGCCGCCGCGGCTTACGATAGCTAGGATCGCGCCGTTTGCAGGATTAGGCAAGAACCCTGCAGGAATGATCTAACGTCCCGATTGTGCCGGTGTTTAGCATGAGCGCCACATACACGCCTGGAGGCATCATGAAAATTCCGCGTCGCAAACTCGGCTCACAAGGGCTGGAAGTCTCGGCTATCGGCCTCGGCTGCATGGGCATGTCGGATTTCTATGGTCCGTCCGACGAAGCCACCAACCTGCGGGTGCTCAATGCCGCGGTCGATATCGGCATCAACTTTCTCGATACCGCCGATATGTACGGTGTGGGTGCCAACGAACGCCTGTTGGCGAACGTCTTGAAAACACGCCGCGAGGAAATCGTGCTCGCCACCAAGTTCGGCGCCGTGCGCGCTCCGGACGGCGCGTTTCTCGGCATCGACGGCACGCCCGAGTACGTGCATGCAGCCTGCGATGCCAGCCTGAAGCGGCTCGGCATCGATCACATCGATTTGTACTACCAGCACCGCGTCGACCCGAAGGTCGCAATTGAAGAAACGGTGGGTGCCATGGCGGAGCTGGTCAAGGCCGGAAAGGTGCGCCATCTGGGGCTGTCGGAAGCGTCGGCAACTACCATTCGACGCGCCGCGCAGGTGCACCCCATCACCGCTCTGCAAAGTGAATTCTCGCTGTGGACGCGCGATCTGGAGGCCACCATTCTGCCCACTTGCGAGGAACTCGACATCGGCGTGGTTGCGTATAGCCCGCTCGGCCGCGGCTTTCTGACCGGCCTGTTCAAGAAGCCGGAGGACTTTGACGCCGGCGACTACCGGCGCAACACGCCTCGATTCTCGAATGAGAATTTCGCCGGCAATTTACAGATGGTGGAGGTCATATCGGAGATTGCCCGCGAGCAAGGCTATACGCCGGCACAAATCGCCCTGGCATGGTTGCTCGACTGCGCACCGTACATCGTGCCGATTCCGGGTACCCGGAGCATCAAGCGCCTGAAGGAAAATGCACTGTCGGTCATGGTGCGGCTGCCCGATGCGCAGCTCGAACGGCTGTACGGGATCCTGCGTGAACGGCCTGTGGTCGGAGCGCGCTACCCTGCCTCATCGATGGTGACGATCGACGCCTAGCGCCGGGCGGAAGCTACCGCACGGCCAAGCGGCCGATGAATTCATCATCGGCGGGACATTGGACGGGGTGGCCCACGGCCCCGTCATTGCGGTTTGCGGCGTCACGTCCGACGCTTTGCGACGAGGTCCACAGTCGACCGGCTTGAGCGCACCCGTAGCCATATTGGAACAGCGATCGCATGGTCGTCGTGCGGAAGTCGAACGAGCTGAGCTGCGGGTAGGCGACGGGTATGGCTGCGAACCGAAACCGGGCGCCTTCAAGTTCCGCATCGGTGGCGGCCAGCTCGAGAGTCGTCTTCATCATGTGATTGAGCCCGGCGGATACGCTGCGCGATAGGATCGAGCGGGTTCGCAATCGGATCGAGGCAGGCTGCTCGCTCAACCGTCCATCGACGATGACGTAAACATCGGTCCCATGCGTGTCGAAACCCAACGGGACGAAAAACGGCAGGGTAACAGTGCCGTCCACGTGAACCTCTTCGTAAAGCGCCTGCTGCTCTGGCACGCGAATGACCACGGGGGGGAACAGTCCCGGCACGCTGGCGGAGGCCACCAAAACATCGCGAAACAGCGTCCTTGCATCGGCGCCGCCGTGCATCGCGATCGACCCCAGGTCCCATATCACCGGCTCTCCGGTGCTGACATCCGTCGTGGCCACCAGCAACAGTCGTCCGGTCGAGGCCTCGCGCGCGACCGCTTGGATCAAGGCATCGGTGGCGTACCGGTCGACCAGTTGCCTGAGCGGCGTGCCGCTATAGACGCTGGAGCCAAACAGCGCTCCCAACCCTCGGGAATGCAGCAGGTGCTCCGCGCGGCCCGATGTGTAGACCTCAACCAGCTCATCGTCCCAGTCCGGACCCAGGAAAGCGAAGGGAGCGATCAAAGCGCCGGTGCTGACACCGGTTACTACCGAAAATTGCGGCCGCAACGCCGATCGCGTCAGCCCGACCAGCGCGCCAGCGCCAAAGGCGCCGTCGGCACCTCCCCCTGAGAGCGCAAGGATGTTGACCGGTTGTCCCGCGTGCTGTGCGTGCAGGCGCCATGCGACGCTTTGTGAGGATACGGTGGAGAAGACCTGATCGGCGCCGAGCGTGCGAATGGCGTTCGGCGCGTCCCCCTGGGACGATGCGGGCTCGCGTATGGCGGTCTGCGCGCACCCTGGTAGCGTGAGCACACCGACGCTGAACAGGACGACGCTGGCGAATCTCAGCGGCAGGCCTTGCAGCCATCTCATGGGGACGCGCGTGTACCGGGTCAGCCCATTGAGAAGCGCCGGCAGCGCACCGATGGCGCCGAGCGCACTGATCGCGGCGATGACATCGATGGCTTGCGCGATGCCGCCCCAATACAGGCCAAGGGCGAGGCCGATTCGTATCCTCATGGAATTCGCGCCATCTTTGCCGGCGCAGCATCGTTCAGCGGCTGTCCGACGCCGCCGAGGGCCTTGTAGATTGCGACCACGGAGACATTGACGGCCGTCTGCGCCTGCGCCACGGAGTCCTCGGCATCGAGCTGCGTGCGCTGCGCATCCAACAGCACCAGAAAGTCCGCGGCGCCCTCGCGGTATTGCGTATTGGCGAGTTCCGCGGCGCGGCGCGAGGCCTGCGCCTGCTCGGTCAGGCTCTTTAGCTGCGATTGCCGTGCGCCGTAGGCGACGAAACTGTTCTCGGTATCCTCGAGCGCGGTCAGCACGACCTTCTCGTAGTTGGCCGCGGCGGCGTCGGATTGCGCTTCGCTTGCGCGCAGCCGCGCCCGCACCGAGCCGAGATCGAATGCCGCCCAACTCACCGTGGGTGCAATTGACCATGCCCGGGCGTTGTCGCCGGAGGTCGTGCCGAACAGTCGGCCCACGTCCCCCGAGAGAAATCCAACGAAACCCGTGACGTTGACGCGCGGGAACAAGTCGGCGGTTGCCACGCCGACTCGCGCCGTCGCAGCGGCGAGCTGGCGTTCGGCTGCTCGGACATCGGGCCGCCGGCGCAGAAGCTCGGTGGGGTCGCCGATCGGCAGTGCCTTGGCGTAGGTTGCGACGGCGGCCGGCCGCAGTTCCTGATCCAGCGCGCCCGGTCGCTCGCCCAAGAGAACCGCCAGGCGGTAGTCCGCCTGCTTCTCCGCCGCCTCGAGAGGCGGAATCGTGGCCTCGGTGGCCTTCACGCGCGCACGGCTGCGCTGCACGTCGAGTTCCGAACCGCGCCCGGTCTCGTCGAGCAGTTGCGTAAGCTTGAGCGTCTGATGTTCGGTGTCCAAGTCCTCGCGCGCAACCGCGATCCGTCTCTGGGCGCCTCGAAGCTCAAAGTAGTTGCGTGCCACTTCCGCGGCGACGGTCACTTGCGCGCCTTGATAGTTCGCCCGCTCGGCGCCCAAGTCGGCGCGCGCGGCCTGCACCGAACGGCGCACATGACCGAAGAGATCGATCTCCCACGCGGCATCAAATCCCACGCTGTCGCTTTGCGCGTTGACACGGGCGGGTCCAAATCCAGGCTGTTGCTCGTCAAAGTGCGAGTACCCGCCTTCCAATTGCACATGCGGTGCGTAATCGAGGTTGCTCTCCACGAAGACTGCGCGCGCCGCACGGACGCGGTCGTACGCGGAACGCAGGTCCAAATTCGCGGCCAGTGCACGCTGCACCAGGCTGTCGAGTTCGGTGTCGCCGAACTCCTGCCACCAAAGCGCCTCTGGGGACTGTGTGACAAACGCGGCCGACTGTGCGTTTTGCACCACGGCCGGGGCAACCTGCGGTGCGCGGTAGTCGGGCCCGACTGCACAGGAGGCCACCAGGAGAGCTGTCAAGAGAATCGCAAATGAATTGTTCATAGCAGGACCTTCATACCTCTGATCATCAACCTGTCTCGTCGCTGAACGCCGGCCGCTCGAGAGCCGCCTGAACCGTGCCGGTACCCCTGGCACGTGCGCGCACCGAGAGTTTGCGCACCAGGACGTAGAACAACGGCGTCAGGAGGAGCCCGAAGACGGTCACGCCGAGCATCCCGGAGAACACGGCGATCCCCATGGCATGGCGCATCTCCGCACCGGCACCGGTCGAGACGACCAGCGGCACCACCCCCATGATGAAGGCGAGGGAGGTCATCAGGATCGGCCGCAGCCTTAAGCGAGCGGCATTGAGCGCCGCCTGCAGCGGCGGCACACCCTCGAGTTCCTGGTCCCGCGCGAACTCCACAATGAGGATGGCGTTCTTGCTGGCCAGCCCCACGAGCACGATCAGGCTGATCTGCGTGAAGATGTTGCTGTCGCCATGCGTGAGCTCAACCCCGGTGATGGCCGAGAGCAGCACCATCGGCATGATCAGAATGACCGCAAGCGGCAGACTCAAGCTCTCGTACTGGGCGGCGAGCACCAGAAACACGAGCAGCACCACCAACGGAAAGATCAGCACCGCGGTATTGCCGGCGATGATCTGCTGGTAGGTCAGCTCGGTCCATTCGAAGCTCATGCCATTGGGCAGCTCCTGCCGCGCGAGTTGCTCCATCGCCGCCTGCGCCTGACCTGAACTGAAGCCCACGGCGGGGCCGCCGTTGATCTCGGCCGTGGGGTAGGAGTTGTAGTGCATGACGCGGTCGGGACCCGAGGAATGCTTGACGGTGACGAAGGATCCCAGCGGGATCATGTCGCCCGCGGCATTGCGAGTCTTGAGCCTGACCACATCTTCGGCCTGAAGCCGAAAACTCGGCTCGGCCTGGGCGGTTACCGGATAGGTGCGGCCGAAGGCGTTGAAGTCATTGACGTAGAGTGAACCCAAGTACACCTGCATGGTGTCAAACAGTTCCTGCACCGACACGCCTTGCGATTTCGCCTTTTCACGATCCACTTCGGCATCGATCTGCGGAACGTTCACCTGGTAGCCGGAAAACAGACCCTGGAGCGCGGGGGTTTGATTGCCCTTGGCCAGCAAGTTCTGGGTCTGTTTGTAGAGTTCCTCGAACCCCAAGCCCCCCCGATCCTCGATCTGCATGCGAAACCCGCCGATGGTGCCCAGACCCATGACAGGCGGCGGTGGGAACACGGCGATAAAGGCCTCCTGAATACTGCCGTACTGCTGATTGAGCGCAGCGGCGATGGCGCCGGCGGACAGCTCCTTGGACTTGCGCTCATCGAAGGGCTTCAAGGTCACGAACACGATGCCGGAGTTGGGACTATTGGTGAACCCGTTGATGCTCAAGCCCGGGAAAGCCACCGCGTGATCGACGCCCGGTTGCTTGAGGGCGATCTCGTCCATGCGCCGTATCACCGCCTCTGTACGATCGAGAGTCGCCGCATCGGGGAGCTGTGCGAAACTCACCAAGTACTGCTTGTCCTGAGGCGGAATGAAGCCGGTCGGAGTGCGTGCGAAGCTGACGTAAGTCAGGGCGATCAGTCCGCCATAGATGAACAGTGCGATGCCCGCGGCACGCACGACGCGGCCGACGCCGGCGACGTAGCGCGTGGAGAAGCGCGTGAAGACCCGGTTGAACGGACCGAAGAAACCACCCAGCAGGCGGTTGAGGATGCGGGTGAGGCGATCGGGCGGTGCCCCATGTTCCTTGAGCAGCAGGGCGGAGAGCGCCGGCGAGAGCGTGAGGGAGTTGAACGCCGAGATCACCGTGCTGATGGCGATGGTCAGGGCGAACTGCTTGTAGAACTGCCCGGTAAGCCCGCTGATGAACGCCGTGGGCACGAACACCGCACACAGCACGAGCGCTGTGGCGATGATGGGCCCCGTCACCTCGCGCATTGCCTGGCGGGTCGCCTCGATGGGCTTCAGGCCGTTGGTGATGTTGCGCTCGACATTTTCGACGACCACGATGGCATCGTCGACCACGATGCCGATGGCGAGCACCAGACCGAAGAGCGACAGCGCGTTCAAACTGAATCCGAACAGATGCATGACGGCAAAGGTTCCGACCAGCGACACCGGAACGGCGATCAAGGGGATGATGGAAGCGCGCCAGGTCTGAAGGAAGACGATGACGACCAGCACCACCAGCAGAATGGCCTCGAGCAGCGTGTGCACC
>JBARBX010000470.1:0-8462 GCA_049793535.1 Steroidobacteraceae bacterium
CAGCAGCACATCGAAGTCCGAGGGGGCGGAGCGAATCACCGGATACTCGAGACCTTGCGGCAGCGTCCCGGTCACCGTGGCCTTTCGATCCTGCTCCAAGTCGATGAACAACAGGCCGGTGATGCCCTGCAGGCTGAGGGAAGCCTGGGTGCGGCCGTCGATCGGCGCCGTGGATTCGATGTCGGCGATGACCAGCACCCGATTGCGCTGCTTGGGATCAATCATGATGCGCGCCACCTTGCCGACATCGACTCCCAGGTAGCGTACCGGACTGCCGGCGCTCAACCCGCTGACGGTGCCCGGAAAATAGATCTCGTAGCGTTCGTAGGAGTGTTTGTCCCGCTGATCCGTGTACCAAAACACGAAGGACACCGCCATGGCGATCACCAGGAGCACGAATGCGCCGACCGCCACATAGTTCGCGTCCCTATCCATTCGCCTCCCGTTCCGCGGCGCGCGCCCGCGGTCCGTGAAAGTACTCGCGAATCCATGGATTCTGGTTCTCGAGCATGCCGTCCAGGGTATCGGTGATCATGCGCCCGTCGACGATCACTCCGACCCGGCTGCAGGTCTGAAACAGGGTATCGAGATCGTGCGTGATCATGACCACCGTGAGCTGTAGCTGGGAATGAAGATACAACAGTAGCTCATCGAAGGCCGCGGCGGAAATCGGATCCAGGCCCGCCGTCGGTTCGTCCAGGAACAGCAGCTTGGGTTCGAGGCTGAGCGCCCGGGCGAGGGCTGCGCGTTTGACCATGCCGCCCGACAATTGCGAGGGATACTTCGTCCCGTCGGCGGGCGTAAGACCCACCAGGCGCAAATTCAACTCCGCCAATTCGCCCAAGGTCTTCTCGGATGCCGGATAGTACTCGCGGAAGGGGAGCTGGATGTTCTGGGCGACGGTGAGCGAACTGATCAAGGCGCCGTTCTGGAATGTCACCCCATAGCTTCGCACCAAGGCACTGCGGTCGGCGACAGCCATCTGCCGCACGTCCCTGCCGTACAGTTCGACCGTGCCGCCGTCCGGCGCGCGCAGCCCCAGGAGGGTGCGCATCAACACGGATTTGCCGGTTCCCGATCCGCCGACGACGCCGAATATCTCGTTCGACTGCACGTCCATGTCGAGTCCGTTGTGGACGATCTGCGTACCGAAGCGGCTGACGAGGCCGCGTACCCGAATGACCGGCGTTGGGGTGGGTTGCGGCATCAGAAGCCGATTTTCACGAACAGCACGGCGAACAGAGCGTCGGCCAGTATCACCAGGAAAATGGATTGCACCACGGCCACGGTGGTCAGGCGCCCGAGTTCGCGCGCCGATTCGCGCACCTGCATGCCGCGGTAGGTGCCCACCATGGCGATCAGAATGGCGAACACCGGCGCCTTGATGAGCCCGGCCCAGAAGGTGGTCGGCGACAGCGCCTCGCGCAGCCGATAGGTGAATTGCACCAGGGGGATGTGCAAATTGAGCAGCGACAGGAGCCCGCCGCCCGCCAGTCCCATGGCATCCGCGATGATGGTGAGCAGCGGCAGCGCGATGACGAGCGCCAGCACTCGGGGCACCACCAACAGCTCGATCGGACTCATTCCCATGGCGCGCAGCGCATCGGTCTCCTCGTTGAGCTGCATGACGCCGATCTCGGCCGCGAAAGCGCTGCCGGAGCGGCCGGCGACGATGATGGCGGTCAACAGCACGCCCATTTCACGCAGCACCGAGATGGTCACCAGATCCACCACGAAAATGTCGGCGCCGAATCGCGACAGTTGCTGCGCTCCCAAATAAGCCACGATCACGCTGATCAAAAAGGCGATGAGGCAGACGATGGGGATGGCGGTAATCCCCGTCTCGTAGACATGGCGCGCCAGCGACGATCCTCGCAACGCGCGCGGCCTCGAGAACGCCTCGCCCAGAACCCGGACGATGCCGCCGAAGAAGCCGAGCACCGCTTCCGCATAACGACCCTGAAGCACCGCCCACCGGCCGAGTTCGCCTAAAATTCCGGGCGAGTTCGCCTTCCCGAGCGCCGGCGGCGACGGACCCCTGGCGGCCTGCAGCCTTTGCAACAGCTCGAGATAGTGCGGCGGATCGCCCGTGTGGCGAATAGCCAAATGCGGGCCGATCTCGGCCAAGCGCATCAGCAAGGCCCAGGCCGCGCCCATCGCCGGCGTCTCGGCCGCGGACCAATCGCAGACCAGCGTGCCGTGCAATTCGGCCGGCAAGCCGCGAAACTGAGTTTCGATGTGCCCGAAGGCGGGCAGTGACCAGTCGCCTCGCACACGCAAGCGCCGATCGTCGCCTTCTCCTTCGAGCTCGAGGACGGTCATACTTGCGTTCATCTTGATGCATAGCGACCCGCTGTTACAAATCCTGATCCTGCTCGCCGCTTCGGTGTGCGTGGTCGCGGGCGTGCGCAAGCTGAAGCTGCCGGCAATTCTCGGCTATCTCGCCGTGGGCATGCTGCTCGGTCCGCATGCGTTCGCCTTAGGCGTGGGCGGGGCGACCACCCAGTTGTTGGCGGACTTCGGCGTAGTTTTCCTGGTGTTCACGCTGGGATTGGAATTCTCGCTGCCGCGCCTGGTCGCGATGCGCTGGGAAGTGCTCGGCGTGGGCGGCGCGCAGGTGCTCGTCACCGCGGGCATCGTTGCCGCCGGCCTCAACTTGATCCTCGATGTGGCTCCCGCGGTGGCCGTGGTGATTGGCGGCGCCGTTGCCATGTCTTCGACGGCCATCGTCATTTCGCAGCTTACCGAACAATCGGAGAACAACCGGACGCATGGACGCCTCGCGGTGGCGATCTGCCTGTTTCAGGACCTGAGCTTTCCGCTGTTTCTCGCCCTGGTGTCGGTGCTGGCCGGCGGCGGGCAGGCGGTTGCGTCGCGCGTAGGCGGCGCCATCGGCATCGCCGTTCTCGCCCTGCTCCTGGTGCTTGCCGCCGGGCGCTGGTTGCTGCGGCCGCTGTTCCTCATGATCGTGGGCGTGCGTTCCGCCGAACTCTTTTCATTGGCGGTGCTGCTCGCGGTGCTGGCCTCGGCCTGGGCGACCCAGGCGGTGGGCCTGTCGCTCGCGCTCGGCGCCTTCCTCGCCGGCATGATGCTCGCGGAGACCGAATTTCGACACCAGATCGAGGCGACCATCCGTTCCTATCGCGAGGTGCTGCTCGGGCTGTTCTTCATCACCGTCGGCATGCTGCTCGACGTCGGGCTGCTGCTGCGGCATTTTCCGCTGGTGGCGGCGATTCTCGCCGGAATGCTGCTGCTCAAGACCGCGGTGGTGACCCTGGCCGCAAAGCCCGCGACGGGAAGCTGGTTCAAAGCGCTGCGCACCGGTGTAGTGGTGAGCCAGGGAGGAGAGTTCGGGTTCGCATTGTTGATTCTGTTGCTGCGGCGGGTATTGCCCGACTCAGGCCTGGTGCAGCCGTTGCTGGCCGCCACCGTGCTGAGCATGGTGCTGTCGCCCATCCTCATTCGGCACAATCGGCGCATCACTCGCGCGCTGCTCGGCGAGACCGGTCCGCCGAAGAGCGAGGCGATGCGCGAGGCCCAGGCCACGCTGGCGGTCGCCGGGCGCGATCACGTCGTCATTTGTGGATTCGGCCGAGTCGGCCAGAACATTGCCCGGGTGCTCGAGCAGACGGGTTTCGAATACATTGCCCTCGAAGTCGATGCCTACCGGATCCGCGCCGGCCGGCAGGCGGGCGATCCGGTCATCTACGGCGATGCCGGCGAAATCAAGGTCTTGGAAAACGTCGGCGTGGCGCACGCGAGCTGCGTCGTGATCACATTTGCAAGTCCCGAGGTGGCGCTGCGCATCCTGCGGGCGGTGCGCGCATTGCGCGCCGATGTGCCGATTCTCGTGCGTGCACAGGATGACACCAAGCTCGAACAGTTGCAGGCAGCGGGGGCGACCGAAGTCGTTCCCGAAACCTTCGAGGCCAGCCTCATGCTGCTGTCGCACCTGCTGCTGCTGCTGAAGCTGCCGGTGCCGCGCGTCATCCGCACTGTGAACGACATCCGCAGCCATCGCTACGGCATGCTGCGCCAGTACTTTCGGTCCGCCGACGCCCTGCCCCTCGACTCGAGCCACGCCTTTCGCGAGGAATTGCACAGCGTCATCCTGCCGCCCCATGCTTGGGCGGTGGGCCGCAGCGTGGCCGACCTGGCCGCCCGCGGCTCCCGGGCGTCGGTTAGTGCAGTGCGGCGAGACGGCATCGTCGGGCGCGAACCCAGCGCCGAGACCCTGTTCAAAGAGGGCGACGTGGTGGTGGTTTGCGGCACCCCGGAGGCCGTTGAACACGCCGAAACCCTGCTCCTGATGGGCTGAAAAAAGGGCTTTACAGGGACGCCGCATCCATCGCATAGTAGGGTCGCTGTTCAAGGGCAAACCCGCCGAAAGGCGGGGACGCAAAACCACCGGTCTTAGGGGCTTCCTCAGGGAAGTCTGACGATAGCGGGGTCGCCAGTAAATTCACGCGCACGAGCGCGCCAAAGCCATCCGGTTTTGTGCCCCCACAGCGAGCGATTCAGATTTTCGGATCTTCCGGGGGGAAGCATATGGTTAGCAAAGTCGGTCGTCCAAACGGCGCGGACTCGTCGGGTATTTTTCGCCGGCCGCGTCTCGTTCTCAAACTCAAACGCTTCGAAGAGCTTCCCGGCATTCTTGCCAAGACCAAGAACTATCCCTCTCCGGTACGCATGGTCGGCGCCGATTACTCGCAGACACGCTGCGTGGGCGCGGACGGCGGCACCACGGTCGATACGGGTGGGCTCGACAAGATCCTGGAATTCGGCGAGACCTTCGTGCGCGCGCAAGCCGGTGTGCGTGTGGCCCACCTGGTACAGGCGCTGGCCGAACGCGGTCTCGAGCTGCCGTTGACCCCGGAAATGGGCCAGATTTCCCTGGGCGCCGCGGCCGTCACCACCCTGCCGCAAGCCTCGTACGACGCCGGTGTCGCGCAATTATCCTCCTGTGTCGCCGAGATCAAGATGATCACGCCGCAGGGCAAGCAGATGATCGTGTCCGATCGCCAACGCGATCTGATGCGCGTGCTGCGCTCGAGCTTCGGTTTATTGGGCGTGGTTCACGAGGTCGTGCTGCGCGTACGGCCGTTGACGCCGGTGAAAATCGACTACCAGGTTCTCGCTCTGAAGGAATTCACCGCCCGCTTCAAGTCCATCGTGAGTGCCCCGGGCGCATTGCGGCTGCATCTATCGCCGTTCACCGACAAGATCACTGTCGAACGCCGCACGCTCGACGAATCGGCGTCCGTCACCCGCTCGGGGATCTGGCAAGTCCGCAATTCCGTCATGCGCAATGTCCTGCCTGCCTTTGGATCGACCGTCGGCAGCGTGCTGGCCGCGCCCGGACTGCGTGCAGCCAAGCTGTCCGGCGTGCAGCGCGCGTTGCGGGCCACCTTGGATCGGGGTTCGCGCGGCGTGGTGCTCTATTCTCACGAGTGGCTGCGCGACATGCCGAATGAATCGTGGAAGGCCCGCCACACCTACAGTTTGTGGGCCTTTCCGCAGGCCGACTACCCCAAGCTGTTGGGCGAGTACTTCGCCTTCTGCAAGGCCTACTACAAGGAGCATCGGTACCGCTGCAACCTGGTCACCGGAGCGAGCCGCTTGCATCAGGACAAGGGATCCTTGTTCAGTGTGAGTTACGCGGGCCCGGCGATCACTCTGGAGCCATCCTCCACCGGCGAGCGGGGCTGGGATGATTTCTTGATCGATTTCAACGATTTCGCGTCGGGCCTGGGCGGTACGCCCACCTTCAATCAGACGCGCGCCCTGCAGCCCGAGCATGTGGCGAAGTCATTCGGTGAACGCGTGAAGTTGTTTGGCGCGCTGCGCCAGCGCACGGATCCGCTCAATCGGCTGCGCAACAGCTACTTCGCCCATTTGCTGGGGTAGCAGGGACGCCCGGGCGCGCGCAGCGCCGCCCGGACGGGCGCAGCAGCGCCGCTCGTGCGGAATCTTCAGACCGGCTGCTAAAGGCCGGAGACGATTTTGGCCTTGATCGACTCGAACTCGGAATCGCTGATGAGCTTGGCGTCGAGCATCTCGCGCGCCTGCCGCAGGCGCCGTGTGGGATCCGATTCGCCGCCGGCTGCGTCGCCGCCGAAGGCGCCTTGGGCGCCGATCTGCACGCCGCCGGATTTCGCGCGCAACTCCTCCAGATCGCGGACACGGCGTTTCTCGCGCCACACCTGGTCGTGCTGCTGGCAGATGCGATACATGGCCTGCGCCTGATCCTTGCATAGGCCCGCAAAGGTCCATACGCGATTCACCTCGGAACCCATGCTAAGGTCGGCGCTCGATTGCGCGACCACTGTCAGGTCTGCGGCGAGTATCCCCGCGCTGATGCGGGTTTCCTTGAGATCCTGCCAGCGGATGTCGGCGGAGTCGTAGCCGCCGAGCAGGCGCCGCTGCAGAGAGATGAAACGCCCGCTGGTGGCAGCGATGCAGGCGCGGCGATGCGTCAGCGCAAACAGGCGACGTTGCACCGCCCAAGCCTCCAAGGTCTCCTCGGCGGTGAGCAAGCCCTTGAGCGTGGCCAGGGCGGCCTCGAGTTCCGGCGACGGCGGGCCGTCCGCGGCAGGATCGGTCATCAGGCCTTCTCCTGCAGATGCGCCTCCAGGAACCACAGGTACTTGTCGACATCGCGGGAAATCCCCGTGAACAGGTCCGCGGTATCGGCGTCGCCCAGTTTATCCGCATCGTCGATGGCCGCGCGCACCGACTTGCCGTAGGCGGCGAGCTGGGTGGACAAATAAAACAGATGATCCTTGCCCGCGGTGATGGAGAGCGGATAGTTCTTCAATTTGCTGCGCTTGGCGGCCACGGCCACCGTTCCCTCGGCGGTACCGCCGAGGCTCGTCACGCGTTCGGCAATCTCGTCGGTTTGTTCCAGTACGAGATCGGAAATTTTGTCGAACAGCTCGTGCAAGGCGATGAAGTTCGGCCCCTTCACGTTCCAATGCGCCTGCTTGACCTGGCTCTGCAGATCGATCGCGTCGGCCAGCCGATCGTTGAGTATGAGGACGACGTTGCGGCGGATCTTCTCGGACAGATCGATCTTGGACTTGTACATCGGCGCTCCTTCGAGAGTTCGTAATTTTCAGAGCGCTATTTTGCACTGCTTGGTTGCGAATCCCAAGCCAGCAACGTCAGATCTCGGAACGCCGCCTGCGCAGCTGGACGGCGGCGGCGACGAGGGCGACTCCCGCCGCGGCGCCGATCCACGTCTCCGGACTCGACAAGAATCCTGCGAGGTCGAGACAACTCCAGATGCTCGCGGGCGTCCGGATGGCATCGTTGTCGACGATGGTCGTCCGCCAACCCGCGCCCGGATTCGTATGGAATGCCAGACCCAGCCAGCCAACCGTACGGTCCCAAAGCTGTTTGGCGATCAATTGGCTGCCAAAAAACCAGCGCTCGACCAGGATTGCCGCAATCGGCGGCAAAATTGACCACAGCATGACGGCGCGCCTGGCCCAGGCGGATACGACCAGCAGGTATGCGGCGAGCGGCAGGTACCAAACGGCACTCGTCGCAATCACGTATAGCCAGAGGACTTGTAGCTGCAGCCACACGTCCGCGTGCCACAGGGTGCCGCCGATGAATGAACTCGCACGCACGGAGAGAATGAACGCCATGATGAGCGAAGTGACATCGGCCGCCGCGAAGTACACCGCCGGGATCACGATCATGGCAGTGGCCAACTTGGACAACACCGTTGTCGTGTCCGAGATCGGCATGGATTTCCAGAACAGGATACTGCGGTCCTTGCGGTCGGCGTACAGGCAATCCAGCAGGTACCAGGTGGAATATATCGCCATGACGACGAAGAACGTCACCCCGACGGCCAGCAGGAAGCCCCCGCCGATGGTCTGGCTGGGGAGCTGCATGGGGATCGACATCCGATCGACCTTGCCGAAAAGCGTGACCAGGATCATGAGTCCGCCGAGAACCGCCGGAATCGTCCAGATCGCGCGATTTTCCCAAAATTCCCGGCGTATGAGCCAGATGTAAGTGTTCACGCGGCACCTCCGGACAGCTTGGCGACGAATAAATCGGCGACGCTGGGCGTGTGCACCTCGCCAAGGCTCGCGAGCTTCTCCAAGTTCGGCTGTTCGAAGTACAGCACCACTTTGCCGAGCATGCGGCGCTCGAAGAACGGCTTTTCGGTCCGCGCCGCATCCACACGGTCCGCGGCCACCGCGACCGCCGCATAGCGGACGGCGACGTCGTCGATCGACGAGTCGAGAACGATCCGGCCCTTGTCGATGAACAGCAAGTCGGTCAGAAGATTCTCCACCTCTTCCACCTGGTGCGTGGTGATCAGAATGGTGCGCGTCTCGTCCATGTAGTCGTTGACCAGCGCATCGTAGAACGCGCTGCGCGCGAGACTGTCGAGCCCTAAGGTCGGCTCGTCGAGCACCAGCAGTTTGGCGTCGATGGCCATG
>JBARBX010000471.1:0-3116 GCA_049793535.1 Steroidobacteraceae bacterium
TGATCGAGCACTGCGCGCCGCACCGACTCGCTCGGCCGGCCGGCATCGAGAGCGGAGGCGCGCCGGTAGAGAGTGTCGGTGGCCTCGTCGGACTCTTCCGGACTCGGGGGTATGTCGCTCATGCGAACTCCTTGAGCAGCTCGCGCAGCTTGGCACGCGCGTAGCGCAGTCGGCTCTTGGTGGTCTCGAAGCTGCTCTGCGTAATCGCCGCGATCTCCTCGACGCTGAGATCCCCTTCGATTTGCAGCAGAAAGGCTTCGCGCTGTTCGGCAGGCAGCTCGTCGAAAGCACGAATCAGCGCGCCCGCCTCATCTCGCGCCACGGCCATCGCGAACGGGCCGGCGCTCGGCTCCGAGATCAGTTGCTCGACCACCGGTTCTGCCTCGAACCCCAGGACGTTCAGGCTCGTGTGCCGCCGACTCGTGCGTATCGAGTCGATCACGCGATGGTGTGCAATCGTGAACAGCCAGGTCGTGAATTTCGCCGTCGGTGTATAGCGCGTGGCATCCCGGGCAACGGCGAACCAAACTTCCTGCATCAACTCATCCGCCGTCGCCCGGTTCCTCACATTGCGTTCCAGGTAGCGCCACACGCGCATTTCATGCCGCCGGTACAGCAACTCGAAAGCCGCAGCATCGCCGCGGGCGTAACGCCGCATCAACTCCTCGTCACTCTCGCCGGTGACCGTCATTCATCGCATTATGGCAGTTCGCGGCTTCATCCCGGAGGGTCCGGCACGTACTGCTGCTCCGGGGATTCGGGGAACGGATTGGCCCACGGCGCCGCGGGACGCGGCCGCTTGACTACCCCTAAGGCGACCAAGTTGTCGAAGCTGTCATAGCGAATCCGGATGATCTCGTTCGGCTGGTCCTGCATTTTCGAGAACTCCGTGTGACTCACGTAGGAGTATTCGCGCTCGCCGTGCCCCGTGCCGAGCTTCGGCTCCGGTGCGGTCACACCGGCGGCCGACGGCGCCGACAGAGGCGCCGCGGATGCCAGCTTGGCATCAGCGGATTCTCCTAGATTGGCCGCCCTCGGCGCTGATTGCGCCCGGTCCAATGGATACCCGATCGCCGGCGGCACATAGGTCCGCGTCGGTGGCTGGCGCTCGCGGAACAGCGCCACACCGATGACCCCCACGTTCGCCGGGCGCCCCGTGCGCTCTGCGTAGGAATTGGGCGACTCCGTGAACGTGAAGTCGGCAACCTCCCGATCGGTCTTGCGCCAGCCGGTGATCTCGTAGCGTTCACCCGGGCTGAACACGTATCCGGTTTGATCCCAGCCGGCGGTCGCTCCCGAGACGACATTGACGCCGTCGACCGACGTTACCGCCAGCAGGCGCTCGCCCAATCGATTGCGGATTTCGATCGAATAGCGGGCTCCCGGCCTGCCGGCCACCCAGTACTCGCCGTGGTAAAAATAGGGGGTGAGAACGGCGCCGCTGTCGCGGTCGATGATGGCGACGTTGGCGATTCCGCCCGGGATGTGCGCTTGGCTCGATGTCGCCAATCCTAGGAGAAATGCGAATCGCGCGAATTGAACTATGCGGTTCATAGGGGCTCCAGTTATGTGTCTCGAGAACTGAAGCGAGGCAGACATCGAAATGGGGTTAGCGGCGGTCTCCCCGCAGGCAACCAAGTTGACATATTGAGGGCACGCCTCCAGCGCGGGGGCGTAGCATAGGCCCATTCCTACCGGAGGAGTCTGCGATGGCAGAGACGCTAAAATCTCAGTTGCGCAACAACGCCATCGCCATCATCAGTCTCACCGTGGCCTTGTCGAGTTTCAGCTACACGGCGTGGCGCACCGAGCGCAGCGAACGCAATCGCACGACGCGCCAGGCTGCTTTCCAGATGCTGGTCGCGCTCGGCGAGATGAAGCAAGTCGTCTATCACGGCCACTACGATCACGACGCCGTGCGCGGCAATCCCCGTACGGGCTGGGTTTACGTCGAGACCATCCGGGACTTCAGCTCAGCCATGCCGGCGCCGGTGCCGGCCAAGGCCGAAGCGCTGATGCAGAGTTGGCAGAAACACTGGGAAGGGATAGGCACGAAGGATGCGGATGCCGATGCGGTGACCGACGCGCTCGACGAATGCCGCGCCGCCGTGGTCGCGACTATCGGAACGCTGCGCTGAGAAGACCGCGATTGGCATGTAGGCTAGTTTGGTGTGTCTTTACCGAACTGCTTGGCGTACTCCGCGTGCAGCCGCTGCCAGCCGGTGACATTCATCGCCTTGGGACCGACAATGCGGCCGATGGGAGTTCCGGAGAGAAAGCGATCCAGAATATCGAAGCAAATGTGCCACCCGGCAGCACCCATTGAGATGAAGCGGCGATCGATGTTGTGCCACAGCGTCAGGCGCGTGCCGCCACCCAGGGCTTCGAGTTCCCACCGCATATCGTTGCCCCCCCAACCGTATTCAAGCACCTTGGGCGCGTCGGCCCGCCTCACCTTTGTTTCGGTAACGTGCGGCGCGGGGGCGGCCACGGTGGTGAGCTTCACCGAGTTTCCAGCCGTACCCAGGCTGCCATCGGCATCGAAGGGAGCCCACTCGCGCAGATGCACCGGGTCGGTCAGTGCCTGCCAGACTTTTTCCGGCTTGTGGCGCAGTTCTCTGACGAGAATCAGCGTCCACGTCTCTCCGTCCTTTCGAACCTGCGCGCCGCTGGCGGGACCCGGTGCGTACTGATCGCTATCGGTCATTTTCTTCTCCCCGTATTCCTTTTAGGCGGTGTTGGTTGATCCATGCGGTCGAGGTGGCGTTCGAGCGCATCCAGGTGAGCGGACCAGAACCGGCGGAACGGAGCCAGCCAGTCATCGATCTCCCGCAGTGGTCCAGGTTTCAGCCGGTAGAGACGGCGCTGAGCGTCTACTGTGGATTCCACGAAACCGGCTTCGCGCAGCACCCGCAGGTGCTTGGACACGGTCGGCTGCGGCATGCGAAGTTGACGCTCGATGTCTCCGACCGACTGTTGGGATGAGACCAGGAGGCTCAATATCGCACGGCGGTTCGGCTCTGCGATGATTTCGAATACAGATTCCACGCCCCTAATATACTCCACACGGAATATGCGCGTCAAGGCATATAATGGCGGGCCACGCAAAGCGGGAA
>JBARBX010000472.1:0-5247 GCA_049793535.1 Steroidobacteraceae bacterium
GGATATAGCCTTCTCTATTGCCAACCCATCAAAAGGCGTATCACCAGTGGATCGAAATGCCACCGCAAGCTGTTTTGCGGAAGAGTTGACGTGTTCCGCCGCATAGTTCGGCTTCGCGTAGATAGCCATCATTTGAGGCTACCCACCTGAAGTGGGTACGTCAAAAATAATAATTACGCTATTACGCATGTCGACTATTGGGACAGCATCGGGTGGCGTGACCGCTTTTCCATGGCGGCCGCCACCCTGCGTCAGCGCCGTTACGTCGAAGCTCTGCGCTTGGAGTCGGCATTCACACCGCAAGTCGTGATCGGCGGCAGCCGCAGCTTCGTGGGGTCGGATCGGCAAGGCATTCAGGCGGCCGTGGCGCAGGGCGCGGCAATGGACGTGCCGATAGAGGCGACGGTTGCAGCGGATGAGCTCGTGATCTCGCTGCCCGACGCCCGCGACACCGCAAGCCGCGACGTCGAACTCATTGCCTATCTTCCGCAAGCGACGACGCAGGTAGGCCGCGGCGAGAACTCCGGACGAACGCTCACGGATGTCAACATCGTCAGGGACTTTCGGCGGCTGGGCGCGTGGTCCGGAAAGGCCATCGCCTGGCGCGTTCCGCTGAAGTCAGTGCCGGGCGACGCCACGCGCGCCGCCGTGCTGGTTCAAGAGGCTCAACAGGGATCCATTGCAGGAGCGGTTACGATCAGCCTGCGTTGAGTGCTTTACAAAGGCGGCGCCAACGGCTACACATGCCTCGGTTCACAGGGAAGACCTACATGCGAATAACAACGAGGCTGGCGATTCTCGCCGGAATGCTGTCGGGGGTGGCGGCCGCGCAGCAGTTCGAATCGCCGCCGGATCAGTCGGTGGAGGCGCTGTTGCCCGAATCGATGGCGGCAGGCCAGAACTTCAAAGTTCAGGATCCCGTTCACAGCGACGGCCTCATGCACCGCTACGTGCTCGAGAGCCACTTCGGCAGATTCGATGCGTATGGGCGGGTCGACCTGGAACTGCGCATTCGGGAGGTGGCCGCACTCACGCAACTGTCGAAGATCTCGCCGCTCGATGCGGCGGCGAGCGGCGTGAGCAGCAGCGTGATGTCGGAGGTGTCCACCGTGACCGACGTTGCCAAGCGGCCGGTCGAGACGATTACCGGCATTCCGCGCGGCATCTCGCATCTTTTCCGCGGTGTTGTCGCCGAAGGCCGGGAAGCCGCGTCCGAGGTAAAGGGGGTTGCCGCAAACTCCGCGAGCGGGTCGGGCCAGAGCCAGTCGGCCGTCGACAAGGGCAAGGCCGCGGCCCAGCACTACGCCGACCGCTATTTCGGCGGAACAGCCGCCGATCGCCGTTGGTACAAGAAACTGGGCGTGGATCCGTACACCAGCAATCAGGTCCTGCGCCAAGCTGTGCACAAGGACGCCAAGATCGACGCGTCGGCCGCCTTCGGCATGCGATTCGTCGCGCTTCCGGAAATTGCCGGACTGGGGATCGCCCGCCACGCCATGGATGCCATCTATAACGAGGACCCCGCGGTGCTGCGAGCACGTCAGCGCGACACTCTGACCGCGTTGGGCTTGACCCCGGCGGAGGTAGAGCACTGGCAGAACAATCTGGTGTTGAGCCCCACGCGGCAGACCTTGTTGCTCGAGGCCGCGCGCTCCCTGGAGGGGGTCGCAGGCCGGGCCGAACTGTTCCGCCATGCCATGGGCCTGACTTCGGAGACCGAAGCCAAGGTGTACTTGCGAAGCGTCGGGCTGCTGGTGCTCGTGCATCGGCAACAGCCCTTAGGCTCCCTGCTGCCGGGAGTCCGCCTGCCCGCCGCCCGGCTCACCGACGGCCGCATAGTCGTCTGCGGCGCCTTTGATGCGGTCTATTGGACCGCCGACGTGGCCGAAGGCGAACGCGGCATCCGCGAGTCGCTGCCCGAGGACCAGGGCGCAGCGCCGCGCGAAATCTGGCTGGAAGGCGGGGTCTCCGAGCGCGCTCGCGCCGAGTTCGAGCAACTGGGCTGGCGGATTCACGAGAACGTCGGCGCTCTTTGATGCGCTACGCGCGAAACTACGCGGTCGAAGCGACCGCGCCTGAAGAGGTTCGCGGCCCAAGACTAAAGAGGCCCAGGAGTAATAGGGCCAAAGCCTTGCGCGGGCTCCGGTGCTTCTTATCTTTGGCCGCGCTATCAGGCGGGGTCGCCTCGACCCCGTAGATTTCTGGGCGTCAGCCCATTCAAAGAGGCCGGCGATGTCTGGTGAGCGTGGCTGCGATGGATGCCAGCACCGCCATGCGCACGGCGACGCCGTTGTTCACCTGTTCCCGAATGACAGAGCGCGGCCCGTCCGCCACGTCGGAGGCGATCTCGACGCCGCGATTCATCGGTCCTGGATGCATGACCAGCACGCTCGGCGCGGCCAGTTTCAGGCGCTTGGCATCCAGACCGAAATCGCGGAAATAGGCGGCATCGTCGAGGGACGCGCTCTGGGCCATGCGCTCTTTCTGGATGCGCAGCATCATCACCACATCGGCGCCGGCAATTCCGTCCTCGATGCGGGTGAAGCGGTGGGCGCCGCGAAATTCGCCTTCGTCGGGCAGCAGCGACTCCGGCGCCACGACCCGCACATCCGTGGTGCCCAGGGTGGTGAGCGCCTGATGCGCGGACCGTGCCACGCGCGAATGCTTGATGTCGCCGACAATGGCCACCTTGAGGCCGGCAAAGCGCCGCTTGTGGGTACGGATGGTCAGGGCGTCCAGCAGCCCTTGCGTGGGGTGCGAGACATGCGCCTCGCCCGCGCTGATCACCGACACGTGCGCGGCGACATGGTCGATCAGGAATTCCGGCATGCCCGCTTCCGAATCGCGGATCACGAACACATCCGTGTTCATGGCTTCGAGCGTATAGATCGTATCCAACATGCTCTCGCCCTTGGCGCGCGAGCTCGAGTGCAGATCCAGATTGAGCACGTGCGCGCCCAGCCGTCGGCTGGCGAGGTCGAAAGAGGCGCGCGTGCGGGTGCTGGGCTCGAAAAATAAATTGGCGAGAGTCACGCCGGCGAGTTCGCGGCCCTCATAGGCCGGCTGACCTGGAAGGCGGCGGTAGCTTTCCGCGCGGTCGAGAATCGCCGTCAATGCGTCGCGGGTCAGACCGTCGAGCGTGATGAGGTGGCGCAGACCCCCGGCGCCATCTTGTTGTGAACGCATTAGGAAACTCCCGGCCTCAGTTTTCGGTGAACCAACGTTCCAGGATGATACAAGCCGCCGCCGCATCGACATCGGCTTTCGCAACGCGCCGCCGGCGCATGCCCGAATCGCGCGCGGCCTTGAGCGTTGCGGAGGCCTCCATCGACGAATAGCGCTCGTCGATGAGATCAACCCGCAGGCGAAAGCGCCGCGTGAGCTCGGAGGCAAAGCCGCGCGCAGCGCCGGTCATCGCACTGTCGGAACCGTCCGTATTATACGGCAGGCCGACCACCAGAAGCGTCGGCTGCCACTCGCGCAGCAGCGCTTCGATCGCCTCCCAGCGTGGACCGCCGGAACTCGCAGGCAGGGCGCGCAGCGGCGCTGCGCTGCGGCTCACCGTGTCGCCGCAGGCCATGCCGATCCGTCGCAACCCAAAATCGAAGGCCAGGATCACCCGCGGTGCGCCGCCGGGCGCCCCATCGGGAGCCGCCGCCTCAGGCATTTCCGCTGATGGGGCTGATGCGCGGCAACTCGACTCCCAGCAGCCGTCCGGCGGCCAGCCAGCGGGACTCGAAGGGCACGTCGAAAATGAGGCCGGGATCCACCGGAGCGCTGAGCCAGGCGTTGGCGCGAATTTCATCCTCCAGTTGTCCGCCGTCCCAGCCCGCATATCCCAGCGCCACCACGGCCTCCTCCGGACCCTGGCCGCGGGCCATCGCCGCCAGGATGTCGCGCGAGGTGGTGACATGAATGACGTCGGACACTTTCAGAGTCGAATCCCATTCGCCGCCTGCGCGGTGCACGACGAAGCCGCGATCGGTCTGCATGGGACCGCCACGCAGCACCTGCCGCTCCCGCAGGGGCCCCAACCCAAGTTCGATTTCGAGTTGCTCGAATATCTCGCCCATGCGCATGGGGAGGGGCTTGTTGACGATGAGCCCAAGCGCCCCACGCGAACTGTGGTCGCATACCAGGGCAACGGACTGCGCGAAGTTCGGGTCGCCCATGGCCGGCATGGCGATCAGCAATTGGTTGGTCAGATAGCCGGATTCGCTAATGAGCAGGCTCCGAATAGTAGACGCCGGTCCCCTGCGAGGCGCCGCCCAGAAACTGCCACTCGTAGGCGATGCGAATTTCATCATGATTCGCAGCCACCTCGGCCGGGAAGGGATCGAATGGGGCCGCAAGCTTCAAAATTCGCATGGCCGCCTCGTCGATCTCCGCGTGGCCGCTGCTGCGCCGAACGACGGTCTCGAGCAGCTTGCCGTCGGAACCAATGGTTACCTCGATCACCGGAGTGCCGGAGAGCTTTTGGCGCCGCGCCACGTCGGGAAAATTTATCGTGCCCACGCGCTCGATCTTACGCCGCCAGCTATCCAAGTAAACGGCGACGTCGGATTCCCGGGTATCGGCGGCAATCCACAATTGCTGCTTGGCCTCGCCGCGCATGCGCAGCTCGACCCCGTCATCATTCGGGGTCATCGCGAGATCGGGCCGCTTCTCGAGCAGCAGGGGCAGCTCGGACGGGACCACCGCGGCGGTGGGCGCCGCGAAGTACAGGATCTTCGGCGCGGGAACCTGGGTCGCGATGAGTTCCTCTTCGCCGGCGTCGCGTCCGGTCTGCTGCGCCGCGAGGCCGTCGCCGCTCGGAATTCCCGGACGTTCAACCGGCATCACGGAGGACTTGGGGATCAGAGCCCGCTCCCGTTTCAGCGTATTGCCGGAGCCCTTCTGACTGCGCTCGGAGAGGTACTGCGCATCCGGATTATGCGCCACGCTCGGCGCCTGCTCGTTGACCAGGACGACTTCCAAGCCGGGGGCTTGATTGTCCGCCCTGCTGCCGGGCGAACTGAACGTGACGCCGAGAATGACGATGCCGTGAAGCAGCGCCGCCACGAAGCAGGTGGTCAGCATACGGTCCTGGGCGGGTGGCAGCCCGGCTCCGAACGCATTTCCGGCTTGATCCATTTCGGCGGTCACGCAGCGCTCAAGCTCCCGTGTATGGCATCCACCAGCATCCCACCAATGTCGACACCGTGCTTCTTGTTTAGTTCGCGGATGCCGGTTGGGCTCGTGACGTTG
>JBARBX010000473.1:0-3830 GCA_049793535.1 Steroidobacteraceae bacterium
GAGAATCGACCGCCTTGCGGGTTTCGTCGGCTTGGCTGTTCACCGTGTCTTGCACCGCTTTCGCGCGTTCCATGGGTTGCAACATGGGCTCGAACACGGTCTTCTTCGGCGGCGGCGGGTCGGGAGAGGCGCAACTCGCCATGAACAAAACCGACAGTGAGAATGTCCAAAACTTGAGCTTGCTCATGTGCACCTCGGAACCGTGGGCCTAGGGAGCCTGGCTCCTAAGGCCCGGAGTGTACAATCGTTCGGGACTTGCAGTCACTCGGAGTTCGCCGATGATTCGTTTTGCGCTGCTGATGCTTTTGTCCACGGCCGTCTATGCCGCGCCGCCGGCCGTCGACATAGAGACGGCGGCGACGATTTACCAGGATGCGGCCATTCGCGAACAGGTGCGCGCCTCGCTGGGCGTCATGCCGGCGCACGTGCGGCAGATGTTCTCGGATGACGCATCCGCGCGGCTGTCGGATCAGCAGCTGAACGCCGTCACCGCCGCCGCCGAACGCGGATTTCGCATCGACGTTTTCGAGACGCCCGCCTTGAGCGCGCTCGCCGCCAATCTCGACGCGGCGACGGTGAAGAAAACCGAGGCCTTCCTGCAGAGCGATCTCGGCCGCCGGATGGTGGCCGCGGACTTGGCGACCGCCAGCCTGGAGGAGCCGCAGATCGACAAGATCATGAAGGGAGAGACAGTGGCCCCGTCGACACCGAAGCGCGACGCGCTGTTCGACAAGTTGGAGCGGGCCTCCCGGTCCGCCGAATCTACGGTGCAGATATTCATCAGCATGGGACAGGCGGTGGCCATCGGCACCGCCGTCGGGGCGGGGCGGGATCCGGCCACGGTTGCGGAGAGCGCACGCAAATCCGGCGAGGCCAGCAGGTCGGGATTGGAGCAGAGCTTGCGCGAGCCGCTGCGTCGCTACCTGGCCTATAGCTATCGCGATCTGAGCGATGCCGACCTCAAGCATCTGTTGGCGTTCCTGGAGTCCCCGGCGGGAAAGCGCTATGTCTCCGCCTACATTGCTTCCCTGGGTGCCGGCTACGACGCCATGGGCCGGCGCTGCGGCGAGCAGCTCGGGGAAAGCCTACGCGAACTGGCTCAGGCGCAGTAGGAAACTCCGCAGCAGCAGGCAGATCGCCTCGATCTGATCCTCCAGCCGATGATCGGAGTCGAGCACGTGCAGCGTCGACCGGTGATCACGGCCCCAGCGGATACTGTTGTCGACCGGCACGATGTCATCGTGCCAGCCATGGACGATGACGGTCGGACAGGCGACGTCCTGCGGCGTGTATTCCTCGTAACCCGCCATGTAAAAGGCGGGCGCCAAGAGAAATAGTCCTAGAGGGTTGATCTGGCTCGCCGCGGCGGCGGCGACATGCCCCCCCATGCTCGATCCCACCAGCACCAGGGGCCCGTCGAGAGCTTGCGCAAAGTCGATGAGCCGGCGAACCCGGGCAGTAGGGTCGTCGATGCCTCGGTAGTCCACCGACTCCGCCACCGATCCCAAATCCCGGACCATGGCCGCCATGGCCGTAATCTTCGAGCCCCAGGGGCCGCTTTCCTTACCGTGCGAGAACACCACTCTACCCACTCAAGAAACTCCCCTTGGCTGCCGCTAACTGCTGAATGGCACTGGATGAAGAGCAATCGGGCGCCGCGCACGAGTTGCGTCGCGCAATCGACTGCCTTCGCGACTGTACCGACCTCGCCCTGGTCGATGCCGCCACTCTGGAGGCTCTGTCGGCCGGTGCCGTGCATTTTTCGTTGCCGGCCGGCAGCCTGCTGTTCGAATCGGGATCCGCGCCGGATGGAGTATATCTGGTCGCCAGCGGCCGATTGGGCGTCAAAACCACCGGTGTGGCGCGTCTGACCGCCGAGATCGAGCGCGGCGAACTGGTCGGCGAGGCGGGCTGGCTGCTGAAGGAGCAGCGCAGCGCCAACGTGGTTGCACTGCGCGACAGCGAGCTGCTGCACATTCCGAACTCTGTGCTCGATGCCATCGCCGAGCGGTCGGCCCATTTCTCGATGGCGTTGGCCCGGCTTTGCGCACGGCGCCTGCGCCGCAGCAATTTGCGGCAGGCCGAGAATAAGCGGGCGCGGGTTTTCGCCATCGTCCCCAACAGCGTCGAGATCGATGTCGCGAATTTTGCGACCCGGCTGGTGGCCGAGTTCGCGCGGGCGGGTCGCACGGAGCTCGTTTGGGACGCGCGGGCCAGCACCCACACCGCCGGCTGGTTCAACGGTATCGAAGAGGCCAACGACTTTGTGGTGTACGTCGCCGATCCGGCCGCGTCGGGTTGGACCCGGCAGTGCAGCCGGCAGGCCGATGTCATTCTGCTGGTGGCGCCCGCGGAAGGCTCGCCCAGACCCTGGCCGGGCGACGTCGCCGAAGCAGCCCTCGCCCGCGGCGCCCGCGTCGAACTCGCACTGTTGCAGGACCAGCGCATTGCCACCGGCGCGGCCACGCGCTGGCTGAAGAGTTCGCCGGCCACCCTGCACCACCACATCGTCGACACCGCGGATCTGGGCCGGCTTGCACGCCTGCTCACCCGGCGCGGGGTCGGCCTGGTGCTGTCCGGCGGCGGCGCCCGCGGCTTCGCCCATCTTGGAGTGATTCGAGCGTTGCGCGAGGCCCGCGTCCCCATCGACTTCGTCGGCGGATCGAGCATCGGCTCCATCATCGCCGCCGGCGTTGCGGTTGGATGGGGCGACGAAGAGATGCGCATGCGCTATCGCAGGAGCTTCGTCGACACCAACCCCGTGAACGACTACACCTTCCCGTTCGTCGCGCTCACCCGCGGCCGCAAGGTCTCGCGGCTGATCGAGCGCGAGTACGGCGACGTGCTCATCGAGGATCTGCGGCAGCCGTATTTCTGCGTCAGCACCAATCTCACCGCGGGGTGCATCCTCGAGCACCGCGACGGTCCCCTGGCGCTGGCGCTGCGCGCATCGGTGGCGATTCCCGGCGTCATGCCGCCGGTGTATCGCGGCGATGAAGTCCTGGTCGACGGCGCCGCCATCAACAACCTGCCCGTCGACATCATGCAGGCACACGCACCCGGCCTCGTGATCGGCAGCGATGTGAGCGCGGACCGCCTCGTTCTCGGCCGCAGCGGCACGCGGCGCATCAACATCTTTCAGATTCTGATGCACTCCGGGATGGTGAACAGCGTGACCAGCGCGGCGGAACAGCGCCGGTTGGCCGATGTGCTGCTGAAGCCGCCGCTGCCGAACGTGGATCTGCTCCATTGGCATGCGTTCGACCGCGCCATCGAGGCCGGCTACGAATTCGCCCGTTCCGCACTCGAATCCCTGCCCCAGTTGCCGCGCCTGCCGGTCGCCTCGAACCGGCCGCAGCGCAGCTCCCTGTCGGCCGAGTTGGAACGCCGCCTGGGCGTTTAAGGCGACAGGCTCCGGGCAAGATCCTCGACCCATTCGAGTTCCGCGGGGCTGAATTGCGCATCGTTGGAGCGGTGCAGACGGATGGGCCACACCCTGCTTCCGGACGCAGAGTGCTGGATGCGAAACGTGTGGAACTTGAGATGGCGCGAAGCGGCGAAGCCGACCACGATTTGCAGCTCACTGCGTTGTTCGCAAGCCACGAAGAAGGCGTCCTGCGGACGCCGCTCGCCGAACGCCTGGAGCCCGTGCAGCGATTCGAGAAAGGCGCGCACTTGAACCTCCGCCGCCGCACAGTTCTCGATCCGCGGCCGGCACGCGCCGGCCGCCCAGCGAGTGCCGCGCTCGATGCAGTTGACGATGAAAAGCGCGAGCCGGCGCGACGCCAAATACTGCCAATCGGCGTCCGTCGCGGCGCCGGCCGCCAGCG
>JBARBX010000474.1:0-6733 GCA_049793535.1 Steroidobacteraceae bacterium
TCGCCGTGGCCTTTTATGAAATCCGCGAGCGCCTGCAGGCGTTTGCCGCGTTGAGCGCGATGCAGGCGGTGCGGCTCATGAATCAGGGCGCCCTCGTCATCGACATGCGCGACAAGGAACCCTACGACGCGGGCCACATCGGCGACGCGCGCAATGTGCCGGTGGGGCAGCTCAAATCGCAGGCCGACAGCCTGAAGAAGTGGCGCGACAAGAACGTGATCACGTATTGCGACAACGGCACGAACGGCGCGCGCGGTGCGCGCACCCTGATGGAACTTGGGTTCACCAAGGTGTTCAATCTTCACGGCGGCCTGAATGCCTGGGTAAAGGACAACCTGCCCTTGGCCAAGAGCAAATGACCGAACCGGCGGTGACCGTATACATGTCGGAATGGTGTCCGTACTGCCGGCGCGCACGCGATCTATTGACCGGGAAGAATGTGAAATTCAGCGAAATCAATGTCGAGGATGACCTCAAATTCCGCGAGGAAATGATTGCGCGCAGCAATCGGCGCACGGTTCCGCAAGTTTTTATCGGCGACAAGCATGTCGGCGGCTGCGACGATCTTTTCGATCTGGATCGGCGCGGGGAACTGGATCGATTACTTCAGGGGGCTTGATGAACGAGGTTAGAACTGCGGGACCGGAGGCCAACGTGGGTGGGGTCCAGGTAACCCTACAAAGCGTTTACTTGAAGGACTCATCGTATGAGTCTCCCAACGGGCCGCGGCTGCCCAACAACCAGGCCTGGGAGCCGAAATTTCAGCTCAACATGAACACCTCCACCGAAGAGCTGGCGGCGGATGTTCGCGAAGTGCTGTTGACCATCACGCTCGAAGCAAAGCAGGGCGAGGCGACGCTGTACCTGGTCGAGGTCAAGCAAGCGGGGGTATTCTCCGTCTCCGGAGCATCGGCGGAGGATTTGAAGCGACTGATCGGCAGTTTCTGTCCGAGCGTGCTGTTTCCCTACGCCCGCGAAGTCGTATCGGACTTGATCACCAAGGGTGGCTTCCCGAGTTTTCTCCTGCCCCTGGTCAATTTCGACGCCTTGTTCTCGCAGGCGGCCGAATCGGCGGCTCAACAGGGTCTCGTCAACTAAGCCGAATCCGCAACAAGGGGCTCTCTTATGCAGCAGCGGCGCGCAGAACCGATGACGGTCGTCGGCGCCGGCTCCTGGGGCACCGCGCTCGCCATTCAGCTCGCCCGAGAAGGTCATCCGACCCAGCTATGGGGACGCGATGCCGCTCAGATCGACCTGATGCAGCAAGCCCGGTGCAATCAACGCTACTTGCCCGGCGCTGCATTCCCCGAGGCTTTGCAGGTGACGGGGGATTTGCAGCAGGCGCTCGAAGGTGCTCGCGATGCGCTGATTGCCGTGCCCTCGCATGCGTTTCGCGCGACTCTGGAGCGCATCAAGCCGCTCTTGGGCGCAGGCGTGCGCGTCGCCTGGGCCACCAAGGGATTCGAGACGATGAGCGGAATGCTGCCGCACCAGGTCGCCCGGGAAGTTCTGGGCGCCCGGCCGGCAGCGGTATTGTCTGGCCCTACTTTCGCGAGAGAAGTCGGCGCCGGACTGCCCACCGCCATGACGGTCGCATCGGAGGACGAGCGTTTCTCCAAGGAGCTTGCGTTGAGCCTGTCGGGGCCGAGTTTCCGCGCCTATACGCAATCCGACATCATGGGGGTCGAGGTCGGGGGCGCCGTCAAAAACGTCATCGCGATCGGCTCCGGCATGGCCGACGGCATGGGCTTCGGCGCCAACACACGAGTGGCTTTGATCACCCGCGGGCTCGCCGAAATGATGCGGCTCGGAGTGGGGCTCGGCGCCGCGCGCGAGACTTTCATGGGCCTTGCCGGCCTCGGCGATCTGGTGCTCACGTGCACCGACGACCAATCCCGCAATCGCCGCTTCGGCATGGCGTTGGGCCGCGGACAATCCCTCGCCCAAGCGCAGAGCGGTATTCATCAGGTGATCGAGGGCGTTCCCGCGGCGCTCGCGGTGTACGAGGTGGCGCAGCGCCTCTCCATCGACATGCCCATTTGCCGCGAAGTCTACCGAATCATGCACGAAGGCAAGCCGGTTCGAGCGGCGGTACAGGCGCTGATGGGGCGGGAAGTGCGCTCCGAGACGGACTAAGGGGTAGCAATGAAGCGACGCTATGTCACAGTCGATGTGTTCACCGACCGGATGTTCGGCGGCAATCCGCTCGCCGTGGTCCTGGGCGCTGCGGGCCTCTCGACCGCTGAGATGCAGGCCGTGGCGCTCGAGTTCAACTATTCGGAAACGACCTTCGTACTGCCCCCGGACGATCATGCGAATACCGCCAAGGTGCGGATATTCACGCCCCGCACCGAAGTTCCCTTCGCCGGGCATCCGAATGTGGGGACCGCCTTCGTGCTGGCGCGGGAGAGTCCGTTTGGCGCAGCGGCCGCCGCCTCGGCCGGCGGGGTCTTTCTGTTCGAAGAGGCCGCGGGTGTGGTGGCGCTGAAGCTGCTGCGCGAGCACGGCGACACGGTCGGCGCCGAGGTGCGCGCGCCGGAAGCCCTGTCGCGCCGGACTCTGGTGTCCCGAGAGGCCGCCGCGGCCTGCCTGTCGCTGGATGCGGCGGACATCGCGACGCGGGTGCATGCGCCACAGGTCATCTCGGTCGGACTGCCGTTTCTCGCCGTCGAGGTGTCGAGCCGCGCGGCGCTACGCCGCTCCAAGCCCGACTTTGGGGCGCACGCCGACTTGCTGCCGCTCGACGGCGCCGACGCGGTCTTCGCGTATTTCAGGGCGCACGATGAGTCTTCCGCCGGCGAAGCCGTTCTGCATGCGCGCACCTTTTCGCCGCTGGATGGAGTCATCGAAGATCCCGCCACGGGCAGCGCCTGCGCGGCGGCCATCGCCCTGCTCACGAGCTTCACAGCGGAGGACCGCGGCGAATTCGCCTGGCGCATCCATCAGGGCGTCGACATGGGACGGCCCAGTTTGCTGCTCGGGCGGACCACGAAAAACCACGGGAGTGTGGTCGGAACGCACATCGGCGGGCGCTGCGTGGCCGTGTTCGACGGCGTGTTCGAACTCTAATCCCCGGCGAGACTACCGCGGCCCGCGCGCCGCCGCCGCCACCGCCGCCGTGGTGGAACCGCTAAACTTGAGCTGGCGCCAGGCTTCGTAGGCGATCAGCGCCACGGCATTGGATAAATTGATGCTGCGGTTTTGCGCGAGCATGGGAATGAACAACGACCTCTCGTGTCCCACGCGGTCGAGCATGCTCTGCGACAGGCCGCGGGTTTCCGGGCCGAACAGGAACGCATCCCCGGCGCGGTAATCCAAGTCGCTGTAGCAGTGCCGCCCTGCGGTCTCCACGGCGAAGATGCGCGCGCCGGCGAGTGCTCCAAGGCAGGCATCGAAGCTGTCATGCAGCTTGACGGTCGCGAGATCGTGGTAGTCGAGCCCGGATCTCTGCAGGCTCTTGTCATCCAGGCGGAATCCCAAGGGCTTGATCAGATGCAGGGTCGCACCGGTGTTCGCACACAGCCGGATGACGTTGCCGGTGTTCGGCGGAATTTCGGGCTCGAACAGCACGACGTGAAACATGAGGACCGCTAACGGGTATTGCTCGCGGTACTGCCGTGATCCGCACGCGCCAGCAGCACGCGTTGAGTGGGGTAGTCGAACTCGATTCCCAGACGGCGGATTGCGTCGATGATGCCGAGGTTGACCGCGTGCTGCAGATCCAGCAGTGAATTGACGGCGGGCTGCTGCACGAAGTAGGACAGTTCGAACTGCAGCGCCGAATCGCCCAGGACCTTCAGGTGGCAGCGCTCGAAGCGCGAGTTTGCCTGTGCGCGGACGACGCCCTCGAGCAGCGTCGGAATCTCGCGGAGTTTGTCGGAGGGTGTTTGGTAGCTCACGCGGAGGGTCGCCAACGCGCGCAGCTCCTGGGCGCGGCCGAAATTGCGCACGCGGCTTTTCAGGATGTCGGCGTTCGAGAGAATGATCTGCTCGCCCGCCTCGCTGCGCAATCGGGTGCTCTTGATGCCGATGTGTTCGACCTTGCCGGCGAAGGTGTCCACGGCCAAGCTGTCGCCCACGACGAAGGGTTTGTCCAGAGCGATCGACAGCGAGGCGAACAGATCGCCGAGAATGTTTTGCAGGGCGAGGGCCACCGCCACACCGCCGACGCCGAGGCCGGCGAGCAGGGCGGTGATGTTGACCCCGAGATTGCTGAGCGCGACCAGGATCAAGATCGACCATACGGCCAGCCGCCCGATGAAGTTGATGATGTCGAGCGAGCCTGCGAATACCCGGTCGGCGCCGCGTTCCCGTTCCTTGACCTCCAGATAGAAGCGTAAGGTCAGGCCGGCCCACAATCCGATCTGCAGAAGAATGAGAATCAGCACGAAGTTGTCGAGGCCGCGCTGTATTCCGGCCGGCAAGGTCAGGCTCCCCTGCGCGGCGTACAGAGTGACTCCGAGGAAGAAGAGCTGTGTGGTATTGCCGACCAGATAGGCAATGAGCCGGATGGCCGTCGGGTGGTCCGCCGCCGAATACTTCCGGTAGCGCGAGGCGATGAAGCGGCGCAGGACCAGCAGGGCCGACCACAGGGCGAGGGCCACGATGCCCGCAGCCACCCAATCCATCAGAGAATTGCCGAGCAGCAACCGTTGCGCCGCTTCGATTTTATGCGTCAGATATTCGCCCATCGGCGCGATTATAGACCGGGCCGCCTAACCGACATCCTCCATGCCCAGTTCCTTCATCTTGCGCGTGAGCGTGTTGCGGCCCCAGCCTAAGAGCTTGGCCGCATCCTGCTTCAACCCGTCGGCCTTGCGCAGGGCGACTCGGATCAAAATGCGCTCCACCTCCGGCACCGCCTGATCCAGCAGCCGCTGCGTGCCCGCCGCCAACTCCTGCTCCGCCCAGTGTGACAGCTTCGCCGTCCAATCATGACTCGCCGCTTGACCCGCCGGCACGCCGCCGAGATCGGGCGGAATGTCCTCGGCTCGAATCTCCCGTCCCGGCGCTGTGACGGTGAGACGCCGGCAGGCGTTGACGAGTTGGCGCACGTTGCCCGGCCAATCGAATGCCAGCAGCGCGTTCTCGGCCGGGGAGGTCAGAAGTTTCGGCTCGACACCGAGCTCCTGGCCCGCAACCGCCAAGTAGTGCCGCAGAAGTTCGGGGATATCCTCGCGGCGCTCGCGCAGCGGCGGAATTTCGATGCGTATCACATTGAGCCGGTGCAGCAGATCCTCGCGGAAGTGGCCGGATTTCACCCGCGTCTCCAAATCCTGGTGAGTGGCGGCGATGACGCGCACGTCGACCTTCACCGGCGTTTGTCCGCCGACGCGATAGAACTCGCCCTCGGCCAGCACGCGCAGCAGCCGCGTTTGCAATGCCGGCGACATATCGCCGATTTCATCGAGGAACAGCGTGCCGCCGTCCGCCTGTTCGAAGCGCCCGCGGCGCAGCGCATCGGCGCCGGTGAACGCGCCCTTCTCGTGGCCGAAGAGTTCCGATTCCAAGAGGTCGGCGGTGAACGCCGCCGTATTCAGCGCGACAAAGGCCTTGCTGGAGCGCGGGCTGTGACGATGCAGGGCGCGCGCAACGAGTTCCTTGCCGGTTCCCGATTCGCCCGTGATCAGCACCGTCATGCTGGAACGGGACAGCCGGCCGACCGCGCGAAACACCTGCTGCATGGCGGCCGCCTGGCCGAGAAGCTCGGGAATGCTGCGCCGGGCGGCCTCGACGTCGATGGAGACCGTGGCCTGCTGCGCGGCGCGGCGCACGAGGTCCACCGCCTTGTCGATGTCGAAGGGCTTGGGCAAGTACTCGAACGCCCCGCCTTGATAGGCGGCGACCGCCGCATCCAAGTCGGAGTGCGCGGTCATGACGATGACCGGCAGGCCGGGCCTCGATACTTGAATGTCCTTCAACAGGTCGAGGCCGCTGCGCCCGGGCATGCGGATGTCGGTCATGAGGACATCGGGCGCGTCGGAGCGCAAGGCCATCAACACATTGTCGGCCTGATCGAAGCACTTCGCCGCCATGCCGCTGCCCTTCAGCGCCTTCTCGAGCACCCAGCGGATGGAGGCATCGTCATCGACCAACCAAACCTGCAGCGGCTTCGCGTTCATGAGGCGTCCATGGGCAGAGAAATAACGAATATGGTTCTGCCCGGTGCGCTGTCGAATTCGATCAGACCGCCGTGACGGCTGACAAGATCCTGCGCGATGCCGAGGCCCAACCCCGAACCGTCGGCGCGCCCGGACACCAGCGGATAGAAAATGGTGTCGCGAATTTCGGCGAGCACCCCCGGACCGTTGTCCTCGAATTGAATCGATGCAACCAGGCGGTGGCGCCGCGTGCCCACGCTGGCATTGCTCACCGCGCGGGTCCGAAGAACGAGCCGAGGCGACTGCACGTGTCCTCCCGACAGCGCCTGAATGGCGTTGCGGCCGAGATTGAGCATGGCCTGGATGATGTGGTTGGGGTCCACCGTGAGCGGCGGCAGACTGGGATCGTAGTCGCGGTCGACGGTGACGCCCTCGGGCGCTTCGCTGCGCAGCAGGTGATAGACGCGCTCCAGCAATTCGTGCACGTTGATGAGCTGCTTGGAGGGCGGTCGGCCGGGCCCCAGCATGGAGTCGAGCAGATTGGTGAGCCGGTCCGCCTCGCTGATGATGATGCGCGTGTACTCGCGCAGCGCAGGGTCCAACAGCTCCCGTTCGAGCAGTTGCGCGGCGCC
>JBARBX010000475.1:0-7613 GCA_049793535.1 Steroidobacteraceae bacterium
CGGTTGCGCTGACAGCGGCTGTGCAGACGCCGCCTCCACGGCGACCATCGCCAGCGCGCACGCAATAAACACAAAATTCATTCCTTCCTCCACCCGCGGCCGTTGCCGCCCGCGGCACTTATCCTAGCGCTTCCGGGCGCCGGCCGTATCCTCGAACGGCAGCCCGACGTAATTCTCGGCGAGGCCGGTCAGCGCGGCGGTCGACCCCCTCAAATAATCGAACTCCGCCAACTGCAGCCGGTGGCTGAAGGGGTCCTCCGAGAATTTGTGCGTGAGCGAGGTGAACCACCACGAGAAGCGCACCGCCTTCCAAATCCGGCGCAAGCACTGTGCCGAATAGCCGTCGATCGGCGCGGTGCGGCCGGTTCGATAATATTCCACCAGCGCCTGGTACAGAATGCGCACGTCGGCGGCGGCGAGGTTCAGGCCCTTGGCACCGGCGGGAGGCACGATGTGCGCCGCATCGCCGACCAGGAATAGCCGGCCGAATTGCAGCGGCTCGACCACGAAACTGCGCAGCGGCGCGATGCTCTTCTCGATCGACGGCCCGGCGGTCACCGCTTCGGCGACGTGCGCGGGCAGGCGCCGCCGCAATTCGTCCCAGAAGCGCCCGTCGGACCACGCCTCCACTTTTTCTTCCAGCCCGCACTGCACGTAGTAGCGGCTGCGCGATGCCGAACGCATGCTGCACAACGCAAAACCGCGTTCGTGATTCGAATAGATCAATTCCTGAGAGACCGGAGGAACGTCGGCGAGTATTCCGAGCCAGCCGAACGGGTAGCTGCGTTCGAAGGTCCGCATCGCCGCTTGCGGCACGCTGCGGCGGCACACGCCATGATAGCCGTCGCAGCCGGCGACGAAATCGCAGGTCAATTCATGGACACGGCCGCCGCTCGAGTAGCGTACGGAGGGATGCTCGCTGCCGAGATTTTCGACCGAGACCTCGCCCGCATCGAAAATCGGCGATGCGCCCGCGGCCACGCGCGCGGCAGTGAGGTCGTGGGTGATTTCCGTTTGACCGTAGACCGATACGGTGTCGCCCGTCAGGCTCTTCAGGTCGACGCGAAGGTTATTCTCGGCAAACGCCAGGGCGAAGCCCTCATGAACCAGCCGTTCGCTCAACAGCCGATCGCCGACCTGCGCCTGCAGGAGCAACTCGACGGTACCCTGTTCCAGGACGCCGGCGCGAATACGCCCGGCCACATACTCGCGGCTGCGCCGCTCGAGGACCACATTGTGGACTCCGTGCAGATGCAGCAACTGCGACAGCAACAGCCCGGATGGGCCGGCGCCGATAATCGCCACCTGAGTGCGGACTTCGCCTCCCCTGCGCAGCCACCGCTGCGCGCTCCACCCGCGACCTTGCCGGTCTCCCTAACCTAGGCGGGCTTTTGCGTCCACACCTTGCACCAGCCGCCCACCGGCACGCTCTTGCCGGCGAAAATATTGCAGCCGCCGCTGGCATCGCCCGCCTTGCCTTGGTATTGAGCGCAGGTGCCGCACTTCTGGTTCGACTTGTAAGTCGGGTTCGCCTTGGCATCGACCTTGGCGCCATCGGTGGTGAAGCCCAGGGCCTGGGCGGTCGGATCCTTCGGATCCAAGGGCGGAAGGCCTGCGGCGTCCGCGGCATTGCTCATGAGCCCCACGGCGGGAATCAATGCGCCCGCGATCAATCCACTTTTGACCACAGCGCGTCGTGAAATCTTGCCTTGCATCGCGTCCCTCTCCTTGCGGTGAAGAAAGAAAACATTTTCCCTCTTTTTCCCGCATTGTTTGTCAAAAATGAAGATTTATTGTGGATTCGGGCGCGAACGATTCTCACTAACGATTGCGGTGCGGTCGCCCTGCCTCAGCCGGCGGCCATGGCGAGCAACCATTCTTGAAATTGTTGCACTTCGCGCCGTATACGCTGCGGCCGCTCCGGGGTGATGACGAAGTAGGAGTTGTCGTCCGGAAACTCCTGAGAAAGCGCGGAGACCAGGCGACCGCTGGCAAAATAGGCCGTCAGAAAAATGCCGTGGGCCAGTGCGACCCCGGCGCCGGCGGCCGCGAGTTCCAATGCGGCAATCGTGGTATCCACCGTGGGTCCTGCGCTCGCCGGCTCATTCGCGAGCCCCAACGTTTGGCGTGCAATCAGCCAGTGATTCTCGTAGGCCATGATGTGAATGGGATGGCGCATGGCCCAGGCGGCGAGTTCGCCGCCCTGTTGCGCGTCGCGCAAGAACGCGGGACTGCACACCGCGAGGTTCGCCTGATTGAGCAGGCGCTCCGACCGATAGCCGTGCCAGTGCCCCGGGCCGTAGCGAATTTCCAAATCGGTGGCGTCGTCCGGCACGGCGTTGTCCCAAATCACCGATGACAGGCGCACGTCGATGGATGGATGGACCCGGCTGAATGCCGGCAGCTTGGGAGCGAGCCAGAGGGCCGCCAGCGACACGGGAGCATGAACGGTGATTTGCACCCGCTCCGAGCCGCCGAACAATCCCACGGTGGAATCGGCCAGTTCTTCAAAGGCCTTGCGAACGGGCGGCAAGTAAGCCACTCCCATGGGGGTGAGTTTGACGCCGCGCGGCCGGCGCTCGAACAGCGCAAAGCCTAGGTGCGCCTCGAGCGCGCGGATCTGGTAGCTGATGGCCCCGGAGGTCAGGTTTAGCTCCGCCGCCGCGGCCGCAAAACTAGAGGTGCGTGCGGCGGCCTCGAATGCACGCAGCCACGTCAGGGTGGGCAGTCCAACGACGGGACGGATTTGCATTGAGGGGCCTCGAGTTAAAAATTTAGGGCCAAAGGTACCAAAATACTGAGTTGTAAGGCGGGCATCGATCAATTTATTGTGGCCTAGACCTCCAACAGTCTTTCTCTACCGGGTCTTGAATGAAAACAAACGCGCGCGTGGTCGTGGTCGGCGGCGGCATGATGGGCGCGAGCCTTTTGTACCACCTCGCCCTGGAGGGGTGCTCTGACACCGTCTTGATCGAAAAGGGCGAACTGACCTCGGGCTCCACCTGGCATGCCGCAGGGCAGTGCCCGAGCATTACCGGCAGCTACAATCTCGCGAAAATCCATGCCTACAGCAATGAGCTGTATCCGAAGCTCGAAGCGCTGACCGGCCAATACGTGAGCTGGCACCCCTGCGGCGGTCTGCGGCTGGCGAACAATCAGGCCGAGCTCGCGTGGCTCAAATTCGTGCATGGGCTGTCGAAGAGCATCGGTTTTCGCATGGAGATCGTCGGGCTCGACGAGATCAAGCGGCTGAATCCCTTTCTGAGCACCGACAACGTGCTCGCTGCGGCCTGGACCCGGGATGACGGCCATGGCGACCCGTCGGGACTGTGCAATGCACTGGCCAAGGCCGCTCGCGATCTGGGAGCGACGGTGATGCGCCGCAATCGGGTCCTCGACATTCGCCTCCGCCCAAGCGGCGAATGGGAGGTGGTCACGGAACAAGGCAGCATCGTCGCCGAGATGGTGGTCAATGCGGCGGGCTGTTACGCGCGCCAGGTGGCCGCGATGGTCGGCGCCGACGCGCCCATCGCCAACATGCAGCACCACTATGTCGTGACTCATCCGATTCCCGCGTTCATGGAGCGCGACGGTGAAATACCGGTGATGCGCGATTCCTACACCTCCGGTTATTTCCGGCAGGAACAGAAATCCGGCTTGATGGGGATCTACGAGAGCACCGGGCTTAAGGAAGCCTGGGCCCCTCGCGGCTTCCCCGAGTGGGACTCGTCGAACGAGTTGTTTGCGGACGACTTGGACCGCATCGCGCCCTGGCTGGAGCGCGCCATCGAGCGCATGCCCATCTTCGGCGATGTGGGCATCCGGCGGGTCATCAACGGCGCGATTCCGCACACCCCCGACGGCGCCCCGCTGCTAGGGCCCGCGGCGGGTTTGAAGAATTTCTGGATGTGCTGCGGAACCTCCTTCGGGATCGCCCAGGGCGGCGGCTGCGGCAAGTATCTGGCGCAGTGGATGCTGCACGGCGACGCGGAGATCAACATGGCGGAATTCGATCCGCGCCGTTTCGGTCCTTTCGCCGATGCGCAGTACGTGCGCGACAAGGTGTTCCTGGACTATCGCTTGACGTTCACCACGCGCAGGCCCGGGGAAGAGGAGATGGCCGGACGTCCGCGCAAGATGAGTCCCTTGCATGGCCGGCTGCGCGCGCAGGGCTGCATTCACACCGAGACCTTCGGCTGGGAACGCCCTAAGTGGTTCTCGCTCGATGGCCGCGCCGAAGACTATGGCTACGGGCGCAACAACGTATTCGACGTCGTGGCCGGCGAGGTGGCGGCCGTGCACCAGCGCGTCGCGGTTCTCGACCTCACGGGATTCGCCAAGTTCGACGTCAGCGGCGCGGCGGCGGAGGGTTTTTTGAATCGTGTCTGCGCCAATCAGGTGCCCCGCAAGCCGGGCGGCATTGCGCTGGTGCATCTGCTCTCGCCGGCCGGACGCATTCAGGGCGAGATGACCATTTCACGGCTCGCCGACGATCGTTTCTACGCGCTGTCCGCCGCGGGCGCGGAACTGCGCGATCTGGACCTGCTGACCCAGAGCGCGCAGCCCGGAGAGGCGGTGCGAATCGAGAATGTGACCGAGGATCGCGGGGTGCTGATCGTGAGCGGGCCGCGCTCGCGCGAACTATTGCAGCCCTTGACGGATACGGATCTGGGCAATGAAGCTTTTCCCTGGCTGCGGGCGCGCGAGATTCGCATCGCCGGCGTGCCGCTGCGCGCGCTGCGGGTCAGCTACGTGGGCGAGCTCGGTTGGGAGCTGCATCCACCGGTCGACTCCCTGCCTGCTCTGTATGAGGCGATATGGGAAGCCGGCCGCAAATTCGGTATTGCGAATTACGGCCTGTACGCGGTCAATTCGCTGCGGATGGAGAAGGCCTACAAGGCCTGGTCCAGCGAGCTCACCAACGAATTGAATATGCTCGAGGCGGACATGCCGCGCTTCATCCGTTTCGACAAGCCCGAGTTCACCGGCAAGGCCGCGACGCTCGCGCAGGCGCCGCGCCCTCTCAAGATCGTCTACATCGACGTTGCCGCCGCCGATGCCGACGCACGCGGCGGCGAGCCCGTGCTGATCGAGGATCGCTGCATCGGCGTGGTCACATCCGGCGCGTACGGCCACCGAGTCAAGAAAAGCCTGGCATTTGCCTGCGTCCCTCCCGAATTCGCCGTGCCCGGCGCCCGGTTCGACGTGCTCATCCAAGGCGAGCGGCGCGCCGCGACAGTGCGAGGCGCGGCGGTTTTCGATCCCGACAATATGCGGATGAGGTGTTGACGTGGCAACCGATCTTCCAACCCGGGCCAGAGTTGTCATCGTCGGCGGCGGCGTCATCGGCTGCTCGATTGCCTATCACCTGACCCGGATGGGCTGGAGCGATATCGTCCTGCTCGAACGCAAGCAGCTCACGAGCGGCACCACCTGGCATGCCGCCGGACTCATCGGCCAGCTCCGGCAGAGCATGAACATGACGAAACTGGCGCGCTACACCGCGGAGTTGTACCGCGGCCTGGAGGCCGAGACCGGACAGGCCACCGGCTTCCGGCAATGCGGGTCGATATCTCTGGCGACCACCGCCGGGCGCATGGAAGAACTCACACGCAACGCCTCCATGGCCAAGGTGTTCGGCCTTGAAGTGAATGTCGTGGGCCCGGCTGAAATTCATTCCAGGTACCCCCTCGTCAATCTCGAGGACGTGATCGGCGGGATTCACATCCCGAGCGACGGGTATGCGAACGCGGTGGATGTCACCCAGGCGCTCGCCAAGGGCGCCCGCAACCGCGGCGCGCAGATCTTCCAAGACCTCAAGGTGACCGCCATCCATCATGACGGACGGCGCGTCAGCGGCGTGCAGACCGATCGCGGGCGCATCGACGCCGACAGCGTCGTTCTCTGCGGCGGCATGTGGACCCGGGATCTGGCCGCTTCCATCGGGGTGACCGTGCCCCTGCACGCCTGCGAACACTACTACGTACTCTTCAAGGATGTTCCCGGGTTGACCCCCGAACTGCCGGTGCTGCGCGACTACGATCACTGCAGCTACTTCAAGTACGACGCCGGCAAACTGCTGGTCGGCGCCTTCGAGCCCCACGCAAGGCCCTGGGGAGCCGAGGGCATACCCGACGATTTCTCCTTCGGTGAGATCGCCGGAGACTTTGCTCATTTCGAGCCTGTGCTGCTCGATGCCATGCGCCGCATCCCCGCCCTGGAGAAAGCGGGCATTCAGAAGTTCTTCTGCGGTCCCGAAAGCTTTACACCCGACGTGCGCTACCACCTGGGCGAAGCGACCGAGCTTGAGAACTGCTTCGTCGCCGCGGGGCTCAATTCCATCGGCCTGCAATCCGCCGGCGGCATCGGCAAAGTGGTGTCGGAGTGGATCCGCGACGGACACCCGCCGATCGATTTATGGGAGGTCGATGTACGCCGCAACATGCCCTTCCAAATCAACCGCAAGTACCTGCGCGCGCGAGTCTCGGAGAGCCTCGGGCTCTTGTACGCGACCCATTGGCCCTATCGGCAGTACGAGACGGCCCGAGGCGTGCGCAAATCGACGCTGCATGACCGCCTGGCCGCCGCCGGCGCCTGCTTCGGCGAGGCCTTCGGCTGGGAGCGGCCGAATTGGTACGCGCCCGCCGGCGTGAAGGCGCAATACGAGTACAGCTACGGCCGCCAGAATTGGTTCGGCCACAGCGCCAACGAACACCGCGCGGTGCGCAGCGCCGTCGGTCTGTTCGACCAGTCTTCATTCGCCAAATTTCGGCTCGAGGGCACAGAAGCCGCGTCCATTCTCAATCGCGTGTGCGCCAACGATGTCGACGTCGCGCCGGGCCGGATGGTCTATACCCAGTGGCTGAACGAACGCGGCGGCATCGAAGCGGATCTCACGGTCACGCGCCTGAGCGAGGCGGCGTACCTGATCGTCGGCGGCGCGGAAACCGAGAGCAAGGATTTCAACTGGCTGAGGCGGCACATCGAGCCCCAGGCGCGCTGCGTGCTGACCAATGTCACCTCGGGGATGGGAGTCCTGTCCCTCATGGGACCCCGGAGCCGGGAATTCTTGCAATCGCTCACGCCCGACGATATGTCGAATGCCGCCTTCCCCTTCGCCACCAGCCGTGAGATCGAACTGGGATTCGCCAGAGTCCGTGCCTCGCGCATCACCTACGTGGGGGAATTGGGTTGGGAAATATACGTCCCCAGCGAATTCATGCAGGGTGTGTACGACGAATTGGCGGCCGCGGGCCCTCGGTACGGTCTGGTACACGCCGGCTACCATGCACTTAACTCTCTGCGCATCGAGAAGGCCTACCGGCATTGGGGCCATGACATCACCGACGAAGACACGCCGTTGGAAGCGGGTCTCGGGTTCGCGGTCAAATGGGACAAGCCCGGAGGTTTCATCGGCCGCGAAGCGCTGTTGCGGCAGAAATCGACGGGGTGCGCCAAACGCTTGGTGCAATTCAAGCTCAATTCACCCGAACCCCTCCTCTATCACAACGAACCAATCTGGCAGGGCGATTCGCTGGTCGGACACATTCGCTCTGGGATGTACGGGCATTCCCTGGGCGCGGCCGTGGGCTTGGGGTACGTCGGCGCCGATG
>JBARBX010000476.1:0-4122 GCA_049793535.1 Steroidobacteraceae bacterium
TGGTGCAGATGGGCCGCAAGACTGAATGGGTGGAGCTGGCGCCGAATCAGCATGCAGGGAGCGGACAGCGCGAACTGGCCACCGATTCGGCGGATTACGGATTGCTGGATGTCCGAGAGGTGCGGCTCGCGGCGCTCGAGTGAAACAGTACCATGGCTGACATCTCCCTTCGTGAACGCCTGCAACCGGCGCTGCTGGATCGCTTGTACGATGATGAGCGAACGCTTCATGTGATCGAACTCAGTGCGCCGCCCGATACACTCGCCAAGAACGGCGTAACGCTCAAGAGTGTAGCGGACCTGATGCTGGCGCACGGGCTGCGGCGGGCCGAAGATCGGCCGCCGATCCCCGGCGCCGAACAAATGGCCAGTCTGACCTTTACGATGCCCTCGGGCGAGGTGCCATTGGCGCGCCTGAAGGCGTTGCCGCTGACGCGTTCCGGCGGCGGCACGATCGGCATCGGCGAGATCATGAGTTTCAACGTGCATTCAAGGCCGAACACCGCGCCGGAACCGGCGGAGCGGCGCCTCATTTCCATGCGGCGGCTGCGCGAATCGGTTTATCGAGACCTCGGCTGGCTGTTCAACACCTCGAATCTCGAAGGCACCGAACCGGAACTGAACTTGTATCCGGAGGTTCACCGCTCCGTGCTGAACTTCGGGCTCACATCGCTCACCGGAGAGGTGGCGACCTCCGTGGATCCGCACCGCGCCGCCCAGAACATCGCCGAGGCAATTCGCACATTCGAACCGCGTTTGAGCCACGTCACCGTCATACCGGAATTGTCGGCGAACCGCATGGACATCCGCACCTTGTCCTTCAAGATCGACGCCGAATTGTGGGGGCGTCCCGCTCCGCAGCACCTGGTGCTGCGCACGCGGCTGGACGTGGATTCCGGCGATCTCACCGTGACCGAAGCGTCGGGCGGATAGGGCATGGATCCGCGACTGCTCGGTTACTACAACCAGGAACTGAAATTCGTCCGCGAAATGGGCGCGGAATTCGCCGAAGCGTATCCGCGCATTGCCGCGCGTCTCGGCATTGAAGGGGATGTCGAATGCGCGGACCCCTATGTCGAACGTTTGCTGGAGGCCTTCGCGTTCCTAACGGCGCGCACGCAACTCAAGCTCGACGCGCGGCACCCGGACTTCACACAGCATCTGCTCGAGCTGATCTACCCCAACTATCTCGCTCCGACGCCCTCTTGCGCCATCGCCGAATTCCTTCCCGATCTGAAGGAAGGGGACCTGAAGACGGGCACACGCGTTCCGCGCGGCACGGCGCTGCGAACCGCGGTCGGCAAAGGCGAACGTACGGCGTGCGAGTTTCGCACCGCGCACGAAATTACCCTGTGGCCGTTGACGGTACACGAGGCACGCTATATCAGCGGCGCGGGCGCGCTGTCGACCCTGGGCATCAGCGGCGAGACGCGGGCACGGGCGGCCATTCGATTGCGCCTGAAAACCGCGGGCGGCATCCCGCTCGACTCGCTGCCGATCGAGCGGCTGGTTTTCTACATCAAAGCCAGCGGTGATCTGGCGAGCCGGATCTACGAGCAGGTGCTCGCAAACGGGATCGGCGTGGTCGTGCGCAGCGCGGCGACGCCCTCGAATCAACAACTGCGTCCCGCGGCCTGCATTCGCGATGTCGGGTTCAGCGACGGCGAAGCGCTGCTGCCGGCAACGCGCCATGGATTCCAAGGATATCGGCTGCTGCAGGAATATTTCGTACTGCCCGAGCGGTTTCAGTTTTTTGCGCTCGCCGACCTGGGCACCGCGCTGCGCGCGTGCAAGGGCGATGAGGCGGAGATCTTCATTCTGCTCGATCGCGGCCAGAACGCCCTGGAGAATCAGCTCGACGCCGCGCAATTTCGGCTGGGATGCACACCCATCGTGAATCTGTTTCCGCGCGACATCGACCGAATGCACGTGAACGTGCGAGAGACCGAGCTGCACGTGATTCCGGATCGCAACCGTCCTCAGGATCTCGAGATCTATTCGCTCATCGGGGTAAAGGGGGTTGCCGGCGCCGGCGAGGCAACCATTCCGGTGCGGCCCTTCTATGCGGTGGGCCATCAGGCCGCCGCAGCCGGCGACGAGATTTATTATACGTTGCAACGCCGGCCGAGAATCTATTCCGCCAAGCAGACGCAAACCGGCACCCGCACCAGTTATATCGGCAGCGAGTGCTTCGTTTCGCTGACCGGCAACCCCGCGTTGCGCAGCCGGATCAGTCAGTTGGATGCGCAGGCGCTGTGCACCAACCGGGATTTGCCCATTCAGATCGGACTGGGCGGCGGACGCAGCGACTTTTTGCTCGAGGGTGGAGTCGCGGCGGAGTCCGTGCGCTGCATGACGACTCTTACCTATCCGCGAGCTTCGCCGGCCTTCGGCGATACGGCGTGGAAGTTGATCAGCCATCTGTCGCTGAACTATCTATCGTTGCTGGATTCGGGTCCCGCGGAGGGCGCAAGCCTGCTGCGCGACATGTTGTTGCTGTACGCGGATCCGGGCAACGCCGCGGTCAACCGCCAAATTGAAGGCGTGCGCACGATTTCGTACGAACCGGTGGTTCGGCGGCTGCCGATCCCGGGCCCCATCAGCCACGGGCGCGGGTTGCGCATTTCCATCGGCGTCGAAGAGACCGCCTTCGAGGGCAGCGGAGCGTTGCTGCTGGCCTCGGTGCTGGAAAGATTTTTCGCCGGTTACATCTCCATCAATTCCTTCACACAGACCCGCGTCGTGTCGCTCACCCGCGGCGAGGTAAAAGAATGGCCGCCACGGCTGGGAACACGCCCGCTGATGTAGTGGATTTGCCCGACGAGGCGCGTCGCTACTCCTTGTTCGCCATGTTGCGGCTGCTGGAACAGCTTCACGGCGGCCGGCCGCGCCTGGGTGAATCGCGTCGCGCCAAGGACGATGCGCTGCGCCTGCAGCAGATTCCGCACCTGGCCTTCGCGCCAACCGATGTGCACACCTTGAGCAACGGCGGGGAAGGGCCCCCGATCCTGGAGCAGTATTCATTCGGCGTATTCGGCCCCAACGGCAGCCTGCCGCTGCACCTGACGGAACATGCCTTCGAGCGGCGCAATCAATTCAACGATCGGACATTCAGCGATTTCATCAATCTATTTCACCACCGCCTGATCAGCTTGTTTTATCGAGCATGGGCCAATTCCGATCCGTCCGCGAGCTACGATCGGCCGGACAGCGATCGCTTCCGCAGCTATCTGGGCGCGCTGATGGGGCTCGGTACCGGCGTGTCGTGGGGCCGGGACGGGATATCCGATTACGCCAAGTTCTCGCGTATCGGTCAGTTCGGTCCGCATTCGCGCAGCGCCGCCGGCCTCGAGGGGGCGCTCGGGGGTTACTTTGGCCTGCCCATCACCATTCGCCAGTTTGTCGGGTCGTGGCTCGACATTCCGGATGCGGATCGCTGCCGTTTGGGCGACCGGAGCGGTGTGGCGACGCTGGGCGTCGGCGCGTCGCTGGGGGCTTCGACGTGGCAATGCCAAAACAAATTCGAAGTGATGGTGGGTCCGCTGCGCATCGCGGATTTCCGCAACTTCCTGCCGGGGTCGGATGCGCTCGAGCAGTTGCGCGATATGGTGCGCTTGTACACCAACGACGAGTGGAGCTGTCAGATTCGATTGCTATTGAAGGTCGGGGATGTGCCGCGGGCGAAACTGGACGGCAAGTCGCGTCTCGGGTGGACCGCGTGGCTCGGCGGGCGCCAGGTGACGGCGAGCGATGTGGTGTTGCGCGGCAATCGCGCCGCACACGATAAATTCAACTAAAAGAACGGATGCCAATCTATGAGTGATATCAGCAGAGTCGCGCTCTTCGGCAAGCTCAACAGCTTGGGCTACAAGGCGGTCGAAGGCGCAACCGTATTTTGCAAGCTGCGCGGAAATCCCTATGTGGAACTGGTGCACTGGTTCCATCAGATTTTGCAACTGCAGAACTCGGATCTCCATTCGATCGTGCGCGCCTTCAACTTGGACGCCGCCCGAGTGGCGCGCGAGATGACCGATGCGCTGGATCGCCTGCCGCGCGGCGCCACTTCCATTTCGGACCTTTCGGCGCATGTCGAGGACTCGGTGGAACGCGCCTGGGTGTGGGC
>JBARBX010000477.1:0-22006 GCA_049793535.1 Steroidobacteraceae bacterium
AGCGTGATTTGACCGACTGGTGTCGGGTAAAAACTCGACGCATTGTTGATTAGAATGTCCAGCCGCCCGAATTCGAGCAGTGTGGCGGCCACCAATTTTTCCGGGGCCTCGGGAGTCGACAGGTGCGCCGAATGGATTGCCGCCGAATGGGGACGCGCCTGATTGAACCGGTCCGCCAAGGCGATCGCGGCGGCCGCGGAGGAACGGTAGTGAATGAGCACACTCGCTCCGGCCGCGTGCAGCGTCCGTGCGATTTCGGCGCCGACGCGGCGCGCGCCCCCGGTGATCAGCACCACCTGGTCACGCAGCGCCGAATTCTCGATACTGGGTTTCATGCGTCACCACCATACCGCAATGCCTGCGCAGCGTGAACTCGCCCTGAACGAGGAGCAAGCTCGGCATTGCGCGCGCATGTACGAGCATCTGATCGCGCTGCTCGCCGCGTCGCAAGGCTGGCTTTCCTTCGAGCGATTCATGGACGCGGCGTTGTACGCGCCGGGCTTGGGATACTACAGTGCGGGTGCCCGCAAATTGGGCGCCGGCGGCGACTTCACCACCGCGCCCGAGGTTTCTCCACTGTTCGGAGCGTGCATCGCAGGGCAGTGCGTGGAAGTCCTGAACGCTCTGGGCGGAGGATCCATCCTGGAAATCGGCGCGGGCAGCGGACGCCTTGCGGTGGACGTTCTGTCGCGCCTCGAGGCTCTTGGGAGTCTGCCCGAGCGCTATTGGATTCTGGAGATCAGCGCGGACTTGCGCGAGCGTCAGCGCCGACTGGTGGCGGAGCGCCTGCCGGGTCTGTGCGCACGCGTGACATGGCTCGACGCACCTCTCGAGCAAACGTTCGACGGCCTCATTCTCGCCAACGAGGTGCTGGACGCCCTGCCGGTCAGGCGCTTTCGCTGGCATCGCGAGGGGGCCATGGAACTCGGCGTGGTCATGGAAGACGGCCGTTTCGCCTGGGGTCCGCGGCCTGCTGCTAAGGCGCTGGCCGAAGCTTGCGGGCGGCTTCGCCACGCCGGGGGCGGCTGGGACGATGGTTATGTGTCGGAGTACTGCCCCCGGCTCGAGGCCTGGACGCAAAGCGTCACACGATCCTTGGGTAGGGGAGCGGCGCTCTGGTTCGACTATGGCCTGCCTCGATCGCAATATTATTTGCCGGAGCGGCACGACGGCACTTTGATGTGCCATTTCCGGCAGAGAGCGCACAGCGATCCGTTTTTGTATCCGGGATTGCAGGACATCACGGCGTGGGTGGACTATACATTGCTCGCCGAGGCCTCCCGTGGCGCCGGGTTCACCGTCGAGGGCTTCACGACTCAGAGCTATTTCCTGGCCGGGCTCAAGGTGGATGAGCAAATGCGCGCCATGGCGGGCGATGATGCCAACCTGTTCGCGCGGCTTGCCGGCCAGGCCCGGCGGCTGATGCTGCCGGGGGAAATGGGAGAGCGCTTCAAGGCCATGGCATGGCTGCGCGGCTTGGACCTGCCGCTGTCCGGTTTCGCGCTGCAGGATCTGCGCCACACTTTGTGAACGAATCAGAGGATTGGAAATGACCTGGAATCAATGGCCGGCGAGGCGCGCCGAGTGGCGTCTCGATCGGCGCATCGCCTGGGGATTGATGGTGGGCTACCCGCTGCTCTACGTGCTCGGATACCTGTCTAAGTCCGTGTCGGGATCGGCGGCAATCTGGCCCGCGCATGCGCTCGCGTTCGCGGCTTTCATGCTGCTGTCGCTGCGCGCATGGCCGCTGATCATCCTCGGCATCATCTTGTGGGAGGTGGTCGCGAGGCCGCTGCTCTACTGGGTGACCATCAAGTCCACCTCCCCGCTGCCCATGTCCCTGAGCTTCGCGTGCGCGAACATCCTGACCACGATGGGTCCGGCCGCGCTCGCCCGGATGATGCGGCTGTTTCGCAGGCAGGAGCGATTCGCCCTGGTGATATCGCCGCTGTGGATCGTCGCGCTCGCTGCCGGCGCGCTGCCGGGTGCACTGCTCGGCGCGGCGACCAGTGCGCATGCGGCCAACGCCGCACTGGCGCCGGCGGATGTGGGATTGTGGGTCCTTGCATCGGTGCTCACCATCATCACTTTCGGGCCGATGGTGTTTGGACTGCTGCTCGGATTCTCGGAACCGACCGCGATTCCGGTGCGGCAGTGGGAGGGATGGGCGGTCTCCGTCCTGGTACTCGCTCTTTTCGTATACTTCGCGGTGGTGCCGTGGCGGGCGGCCGACCCCTTGGTCGAGCCCATGCTGCTGGCCGTCCCGCTGGCCTGGCTGGCGCTGCGGTTCTCGCGCCGGGCCACCAACATCGGGGTGGTGTTCATGGCGACGGGCGTCGTGTTCTTCGCGGGGTACGGCGTGGGCATCTACCGGGAACTCGCCAATATCGAGACCTGGCGGGACGTCGTCATCTCCATCGATGTGTTTCTGGTGATCGGCTGCGGCGGCGCCTTGCTCGTGAACCTGATGACGCTAAAGCAACGCGCGTTACTCGATGAGCTTGCGCACGAGCACCTGGCGCTGCGCGAGTACGCGCGCGCGCTGACCGCCGCCGAGGAAACCGCACGCCGAAAAACGGCGGCTGACCTGCACGACGGCATCGGCCAGGTTCTGGCCGGCCAGAGCATGACTCTGGCGGCCATGCGAACGCACGCAAGCCACTCGCCATTGTCGGTGCTGCTCGACGAGGCCACCGAAGCCTCCCGCGAAGCGCAGGAGGGCCTGCGCGTGATGATTCAGGATTTGACGCCCCCGGGACTCGATCGCGCCTCGCTCGATGAGACGCTGCGCTGGCTCGCCGACTACTTCAAGACGCGCTACGGGTTCAGCGTGGTATGGCGTGTGAACGGCAACGCCGAACTCTCCCGCGACCGTCTGCGGCTCGTCTACCGCTGCGTTCGAGAGCTGCTCATGAATGCCCGCAAGCACTCCCAGCGGCAGTCCGCCGAAGTGGAAGTCGACGTTTCCCCGATCATGGTGGAAATAACCGTGGTGGACGAGGGCATCGGCTTCGACGCGCGCCGCACCGAGCCACCCTCCGGGGATCGATTCGGGCTGGCGCAGATCCGCGAGCGGGTGCGGGCGGCGGGCGGGACCATCGACGTGGACGCGGTCGTGGGCGAGGGTTGCCGCGTCATGGTGCGGCTGCCGTCGCCGACCCCCATGCCTCGATGACTCGCCGGTGACATGGTTCCCGCCGCTTGCCCTTGAGGGCGTCGCGTCTGGACCCGATATCGTCGCAATACCGCTAGTCCCGCCCACACCGCCGACTTAACATGCGGCTGGTGCGGGCCGTATCGCTGCGATTGCCGCCTGCAAATCAGCCCCCGGTAGGCTGATCAGGCGACGAATCCGATTGCCGGAAACAAAATATAGAGGGATGAACCGTGAATTCAAAATTGTCCTATGCGATTGCCGTCGTACTCGGCGGCTCGTCGGCCGGATTCGTGTATGCCGCAGCGCCGGCATCCGACGCCGCCGATGCCAATTCCGACGCGATTCAAGAGATCACCGTCACCGCGCAACGGCGCACGGAGAACATGCAGGACGTTCCCATCCAGATTCAAGCCCTCACCGGTGCGACGCTCACACAATTGAGCGTCGCCACCTTCGATGAGTTCGTGAAATACCTGCCCAATGTCACCATGGCGGGCAGTGGTCCCGGGCAAAGCGTCATCTTCATGCGGGGCCTCGCGACCTCGACTCTCGCGACCCAGGGCTCGAGCGGTATCGGCAGCTTTCCGAACGTCGCCGTCTACCTGGATGACCAATCCGGGCAATTGCCCGGCCGCAACCTCGACGTGTACGCGGCGGACATGGAGCGCATCGAAGTGCTGGAAGGACCGCAGGGCACGCTGTTCGGCGCCGGCGCACAGGCGGGGGTGCTGCGTTACATCACCAACAAGCCCAAGCTCGACGTGACCGAGGGCGATGTCAATGCCGGCTATGCCTATACCAGCGGCGGCGATCCCAGCAGCAACGTCGATGCCATGATCAACCTGCCGCTGATCGCCGATACCCTGGCGGTTCGCGCCGTCGTCTACAGCGACACCCGCGGCGGCTACATCAACAATGTGCCCGGCACCTTCTCCCGGTTGCCGACCGACATCGGCATCCACTATGCCGGCTATGCCACAGGGTGTTCGGCGGGGCCTGCTCCGGTGAACGGCCAGTGCTCCGTAGGCACTCCCACCGGCTTCGGCGTGCCTCCCGGCACTGCGACCGCCAACAACAACAGCCTGGTCGCGAACGCCATCAATCCGGTCACCTATCAGGGATTGCGCGTCGGCGCCCTGTACAAGATCAACGAAGACTGGAATGCGCTGTTGGTGCAGTCGTATCAAAACATGGATTCCGAGGGCGTCTTCTATGTCACGCCCCAGAGCTCGGCCGGAGAGACGCTGCCGGACAACTCGGTGCAGCTGTACACGCCGACGTACAACAAGGATCGCTTCGAAAATACGGCGTTGACCGTCAACGGCAAGCTGGGCGACATCAAGGTGGTGTACGCGGGCAGCTACATGGTGCGCAACATCGCCCAAGTCGGCGACTACACGAACTACGCCCGCGGCGTCTATGCAGACTACTACCAGTGCGTCGGACCGACCTCGCCCACCACCACCGGAAAGTGCTACTCGCCCGTGGCGAGCTGGAAGGAGACCGACACGGCCACCCACGACAGCCAGGAGCTGCGCTTCAGCACCCCGGATGACTGGCGGATGCGCGGCATCGCCGGCCTGTTCTGGGAGGATTACAAGGTCGGCGAGAACATCGACTGGATGTACAAGAGCCTGCCGGCCTGTCAGACGGCGGCGGACACGGGTTGCTTGACCAACATCGGTCCCGCGCCGGGCGCGCAGGTGCGCAACCCGAACACGCGCGGCGACACCACGTCCTTCTTCGACGACATCACCCGCGGCTACACCCAGAAGGCCATATTCGGCTCGATGGATTTCGACATCCTGCCCAAGAAGCTCACCCTGACTCTGGGAACCCGCTACTACCAGATCGACACCACGGCGGTGGGCAGTTCCGTGAGCAGTTTCGGCTGCATGGACGACGGTCCGCCGCCCTGCACCGGCAATGCGGCGTACAGCAACGATCTGTCCGCCGAGAACTTGAACATCACTTACAAGGGATTCAAGAGCCGCGCCAACTTGAGCTGGCGGCCCATCGACGACGTGCTCCTGTACTACACCTGGTCGCAGGGGTTCAGGCCGGGCGGCTTCAACCGCGGCTCGCACTTGATCAATCACACCGACGCGACCGTGGACGGGGTGGCTCCCGCGGGTACGGTCAACGGGGCTTCGTACACCTACCAAACGCCTCAGTCCTACGCGCCCGATACCCTGATCAACAACGAGCTCGGCTGGAAGACCCAGTGGTTCGACCGGCGCCTGGAGTTCAACGGCGCCGTCTATCAAGAGGACTGGAAAGACGTCCAGGTGCAGATATTTGAATCCTGCTGCTACGGCAACTTGAGCTTCGTGATCAACGGCCCCGACTATCGGGTACGCGGGGCTGAAACCGAACTCATCGGCCGCGTCACGCATGAACTCACGGTCATCGGCTCGGCATCCTGGAACAGCAGCAACCTGTCGAACGCTCCCTTGCTGCTGCAGCCCAATGGGCAGCCGATCGCCATTCCCGTCCTCGCCGGCCAAAACAACTATGGTGGCAGTGCCTTCGGCCAGCCCAACACCCCGCTGGCGCAATCGCCGCCCTTCCAGGCCAGCCTGCGCGCCCGTTACGAATTCGACGTCGGCGCCTACAAGGCGTTCTGGCAGATCGGGGGCACCCACCAGGCGCATTCCTATTCGGCCACGGGCAACATTCAGACCTACGACCAGGCGGGGTTCACCACCTACGACGGGGCGGTGGGTGTGGAGAAGGATGCGTGGACGGCGCAATTCTACGGACAGAACTTGACCGATGCGCGCGCCAATCTATTCGAGAACGGCAACCAGTTCGTGACGGCCGAGACCATCAATCGGCCGCGCACCATGGGTGTGAGGTTCGGCTACAAATTCTGACATGGCCCCCTCGCGTCGACGGACGCGAGGGATCATTTCTGCCATCGATAGACGGCGCCAGGGAACGGCGCCTTCCAGGGATCGAAGACGCCGGTGATGTAGAGCGTATCGGCGCCGCCGGCGCCGAAGTTCACATTGGTCACATAGGGCGTGGGCACGGCGATCATGCGCACGAGCTTTCTGTCGTCGTTCACCACCAGCACCCGGCCCGAGCCGTTCTGCGCGATGTAGTAGTTGCCGTCCGGACCCAACTTGAACCCGTCGGGTCCATTGTAGGCGTCCTCGTGGGGCGTCGGCGGCGCGAGGTCGGAAAGGCGCGCCCATACCGAACGCGATCCTAAGCTGCCGTCGGGCAGGATGGGAAACGACAGGATGCGGCCCGCCAGCATTTCCGCCACCAACAGGTGCTTGCCGTCCTTGGACAGGGTCAGGCCGTTGGAATAGTGAATGAGATTGGCCACCTCGACCAGCGCGCCGCTCTGCGACAGGTGAAGAACGGTGCCGCTGATCGGCGCCTTCAGGTCGTACACGCCGGAGGCGGTCACATAGATTCCCCCGCCTCGATCCGCGGTGAAGTCGTTGGGCCCAATGAATGAGCGGCCGGCGGCGTCCTTGACGATGGTGCGGATTTGTTTGCCGGTCCGGTCCAATTCCACGAGGGTATTCGCGTCGTAGCAGGCCACCAGAATGTGATCGCCGCGGAAGGCGATCAGCCCGGAAGCGCCGCAATGCTCGCCGCTCCAGTAAGGGGCCGCACGCCTGCCGTCCCACACCTTGATTCCCGGCCCGGCATATTCGACGTACAGCAGCTTACCGTCCCGCCACAGCGGCCCTTCGGGGTAGGCCGCTTCGCTCAGGAGCACCGTGTCGGCGCGCGCGGCGCTCATCAGAGCGGCTGCGGCAACGATGGACCCCAGGGCCTGCGGAATACGAATGTTCATGGGAGAAGCCTACGCGCCGATCACGGCGCAGAATTATCGTTCGTGGTGGATCGTTGCCGGAGCTCTGCGATGGTCTGCGCGCGCCGCCGCTGCAGATGCTCGGCGATCTTCGCCCCGGAGAGCGCCGCAATCTCCTCCCTCGATGGCTTGATCGCCGCGGCCGCGTCGCGCGCGGCCTGCAAGTACGCGCGCTGCGGGTAGGGGACGTTCTCGAGGCCCGTACGGCCGCGCGAATCCGCCTCGCAGGCGAGCAGCGCCTGCGCGAAGCGTTCCGGGCGGCGAAACGCATCGGCGCGCTCCAGAAATTCGAGAATGGTCTTGGGCCTGAGTTCGAAGGCGCGATGCACGATACCGTGATAGCGAGCGACGATCACGGCGAGTTCGCGATACTCCCCCGGCAGGCGCAGCCTTTCCGCAAGCGCCTCGATCAACGCAACGCTGCGCTCTTCGTGTCCGCGATGGCTCGGCCACTCATGGTGCGGCGTCGTTCCCTTGCCGAGATCGTGCAGCAGCGCGGCGAATCGCACGACGGGCTCCGGACTCAGCGCGGCGGCCTGATCGAGCACCATCAGGGTGTGCAGCCCGGTGTCGATCTCGGGGTGCCATTGCGCCGGCTGCGGCACGCCGAAGAGCGCGTCGATTTCCGGGTATATGGGCTGCAATGCGCCGCATGCGCGCAGCACTCTGAAGAACTCGGAGGCTTGGGGCTCGCGCAGCGCTTTCTCGGTTTCCTGCCACACCCGTTCGGGCACCAATGCGTCGACCTCGCGCCGCTCCACCATGGCGCGCATCAGTGCGAGCGTCTCGGGGGCGACCTTGAACCCGAGCGGCGCAAAGCGCGCCGCGAAGCGCGCGACGCGCAATACGCGCACCGGATCTTCGGTGAATGCCGGCGACACATGGCGCAGCACCCGGGCGTCGAGGTCGCGTGCGCCGCCGAAGGAATCGATCAATGTCCCGTCCGCCCCCCGAGCCATGGCATTGATGGTCAGATCGCGGCGTGCGAGGTCTTCCTCCAAAGTGACATCCGGGCCGAATTCGACGGCGAATCCGCGATAGCCGGGCGCCACCTTGCGTTCGAGCCGCGCCAGCGCGTGCTCCTCGTGGGTTTCGGGGTGCAGAAACACGGGAAAATCGCGGCCGACTTCGCGATAGTTCAGGCGCAACAGCTCCTCGCGGGTTCCGCCAACGACGACCCAGTCCCTCTCCTTGACGGTGAGCCCGAGCAAGGCGTCCCGAACCGCTCCGCCAACCAGATACACTTGCATGCGTGAATATTAGCAGCATCACAGCGACGTTCCGCGCGGCCTTGATCGTCGTGTTCATCGCCGCCGCCGGCGCAGGGTGCTATGTATTGCAGAGCGTGCAAGGCCAGCTCGCGCTGATGTCCAAGCGCGTACCCATCAGCCGCATGATCGCCGGTGAAGCCACACCGCCCACGCTGCGCACACGGCTCGAGACGGTCGCCGCGATACGCGACTTCGCGAGCCGCGACCTGGGGTTGCCGGACAACGGCAGCTACCGCAGTTACGCGGACCTGGGCCGGCGCTATGTGGTGTGGAACGTCGTCGCGGCCCCGGAGTTCTCGGTGGACCCCAAGCAATGGTGTTATCCCATCGTCGGCTGCGTCGCCTACCGCGGCTACTTCGTGGAAGCGCGCGCGCACCGCTTTGCCGGCAAGCTGCTCAAGCAAGGGCTCGACGTCACGGTCGGCGGCGTGGCGGCCTACTCCACCTTGGGCCACTTCGACGATCCCGTGCTCAATACCATGATGGATTGGGACGACGTGGAACTGGCAGCCATCATTTTTCATGAGCTGACGCACCAGCTCCTGTACGTCGCCAACGATTCCTCGTTCAATGAAGCGCTCGCCACGACCGTCGAGGAGGAGGGGGTGCGGCGCTGGCTGCACGCCCAAGGCCGGGAGCAGGATCTGGCGAAGCATCTGCGCGAACAAGAGCACTATCTGAAGGTGGTCGATCTCATGAGCGAGACCCGCGCCGAGCTGCGCACCGTCTATGCCGCCGGGCTCCCGCCGCAGGCGATGCGCGAGCGCAAGCGCGCCGCGTTCCTCGCCCTGCGGTCGTCCTACGCGCGCCTCAAGGCGGAGTGGGGCGGGCATGCTCCGTTCGAGACATGGTTCGCGGAAGACCTGAACAACGCCCATCTGGCGTCGATCGCCACATACTTCGGCTGTGTGCCCGGGTTCGAACGCGAGCTTGCGGCGGTGGGCGGCGACCTGGGCGCTTTTTATGCCCGGGCGCGCGCCTTGGCGAAGCTCGGTCAGTCGAAGCGCGATGCCGCCGTGTGCGGCGAAGGGAGCAAGGAATGACATCCGCATACGACCGAATGCCGTTGGCGGCTTTACGGGTGTTCGAGGCGGTGGCCAGCCACTTGAGCTTTTCGGCCGCCGCAGATGCGCTCAATGTCACGCCTGCGGCCGTCAGCCAACAGATCAAGGCGCTCGAGTCTTATATCCAGGTACCCCTGTTCCGGCGCAGCGGCAGGCGGGTTGAACTCACCGACGAGGGAGCCGAGCTGCTGCCCGAGGTGCGGGCAGGCCTGGAAAGACTCGAATCCGCCATGCAGCAGATCAAGCACCATCGCCGCGCCGGGCCGCTGCAGGTGACTACCATTGCATCGTTTTTGCAAATCTGGCTGCTGCCGCGAATCCGGTCGTTCCGGCGCAAGTACCCGAACGTCGAACTGCGCTTTCACACCTCGCGCAACCTGGTGGACTTCTCGCGCACCACCAACCATGTCGCCATTCGCCTCGGACGCGGCGACTATCCGAACCTGCACAGCGAGAAATTCATGGAAGACTGGCTGGTGCCGGTCGCGAGCCCGGACCTCATCAAGCAATACGGAAAGATCGAGCGCGGCGCCGACTTAAGCAAGTATCCGCTGCTCGAAAGCGGCGATGAGCCGTGGACTGTGTGGAGTCAAACCGGCGAGGAGGCCGCGTGGCTATCGCGGGCGCCGAGCATCGATGATTCGGCCGGCCTGCTGGCGGCCGCCGAGGAAGGCCTCGGCTATGTGCTCACGAGGTGGACGCTGGTCACGCGCGCGCTGCAGAAGGGCACGCTGCGGCTCGCGGGCGATGGCGCCCTCCCTTACGGCCTCGCCTACTACTTCGTGTGCCCGAAGAACTTCTTGAACCTGCCCAAGGTTGCGCAATTTCGCGACTGGATCCTCGCCGCCGCGCGCGATTTTCCGAAGCCCGACGGACCGAGCGCACCGGGTGCGCGGTAGTCTCTTGGCGGTGCAGCCGATCGACGAGCTCATGCGCGCCTACCAGGGCCACGTTCCCGGCGCCTGCGTCGCCGTCCTGCATGGCGGGGCGCCGATTCTGCGGCGCGCCTACGGTTATGCGGACGTCGAGGCCCCCGTTGCCGTGACGCCCGCGACCAACTTTCGTCTCGCGTCCCTGAGCAAGCAGTTCACCTCGGCCGCAATTCTGCTTCTGGCGCAAGAGCGGCGCGTGGGCCTAGAGGACGCCGTGCGCACATGGCTCCCCGGCCTGCCGGTTGCCGCCGCCACAATGACCCTGCGCCACTTACTCACGCACACCTCGGGTCTCACCGACTACGAAGATCTGATCCCCGAAGGAACGACCTCGCCGTTGCGCGACGCCGATGTGCTGCGGCTGCTCGAGGCCGAAGATCGCGGCTATTTTCCTCCGGGGAGGCAGTACCGCTACAGCAACAGCGGCTACGTGCTGCTCGCGCTCATCGTGGCGCGCGCATCGGGAGAGGACTTCGCGTCGTTTCTGCGCAATCGGATCTTTGTTCCGCTCGGCATGCGGCATACGGTGGCGTTCGAGGCCGGTGTGTCCGCCGTCGCACATCGTGCCTTCGGCTACAGCGCCGCCGGGCGATCATGGGTGCGGACCGACCAGAGCCTCACCAGCGCCACGCTCGGCGACGGCGGTATTTATTCTTCGGTGGATGATCTGGCGAGATGGGACGCCGCCCTATACGACGGCCGGCTGCTGCAGCCGGAGTCGCTGCGCCTCGCATTCGAACCTGCGACCGCCACCGACGATCCGGCGGTTCAATACGGATTCGGCTGGCGAATCACCGGCGCGACTCGATGGCATTCAGGCGAGACGCTGGGATTCCGCAACGTCATCGTGCGCTGGCTGGAACGTCGCCTCACCGTCATAGTGCTGACGAACCGCAACCACCCTCCGCCCTATGGCATGGCGCTCACGATCGGCGCGGTCGCATCGCCGGGCGGCCTCGGGGAACACTCAGTCGGGCTCCCGGCGCGATAGCGTCTAGCGGAGCAGGGCCGCGGCGAGTTCATCGACCCCCGTGCGCACGGGATCGCACACCGGCAGCCCCAAGTCCTGTGTAAGGCGGCGAAAGTACTCGGAGCATTGCGCGTCGGACAGGCTGGAGGAGTTGATGCTCAGGCCCACGCAGCGAATCGCTGGATTGGTGAGCCGCCCTGCGCGCAGATAATCGTCGATCGCCACCTGCAAATTCGGAATCGGATAGTCCGGGTATTCGTCGATGGTGCGGCGGGACGGATCGTGGCAAAGCACGATGGCGTCCGGCTGCGATCCGTGCAACAGGCCCAGGGTCACGCCCGCATAGGCGGGATGGAACAGCGACCCTTGGCCTTCGATCACATCCCAGTGATCGGCAGAATTGTCGGGGGACAGCCGCTCCGCCGCGCCCGCGACGAAGTCGGCGATGACGGCGTCCATGGCGATGCCTTCCCCCGAAATCATGATGCCGGTCTGGCCGGTCGCGCGAAAGGACGCGGCAACGCCCCGCGACTTCAAATTCTTGGCAAGGGCGAGAGCCGTATACTTTTTTCCGAGGGCGCAGTCCGTCCCCACCGTCAACACGCGCTTGCCGGTGCGCTTGCGGCCGCTCGCCGCTCCGTAGGATTCGTCGCTGTGCCGCACATCGATCAGTCGAGCGCCGCTGCGAGCGGCGGCCTGCACGAGTTCCGGGAACGAGGTCAGGCGCGTATGCAGGCCGCTGACGACGTCGAGGCCCGCCTCGGCCGCCGCCTTGAGCTCGGCCATCCAATGCGGCGGCAGCTTGCCGCCCGTCGGCGCAATTCCGACCACGATGGAACCGGCGCCGCGACGCTGCGCCTCCTGCGGAGACAGCCGCGGGAGGCCGAGGGTGACCTCGCATCCCGGCAAGCTCCATTCGCCGGCCACATCGTCTGCGCACCAGTCCCTGAGCCCGAACGCGGTCTTTGCGGTCGGGTTATCTTTGACGTCGCCGAGAAACAGCAGGTAGGGCTTGCGCAGCTTGTGCATGAGTCGGGGCGCGGACCTCAACCGGTGCGGCCGACGCTGGCGCGGTTGCGGCTGAGGCGCGCATTGTCTTCGAGCGCGCCCAAATATTGGCTGGCGGACGCCAGCATCGATTGCGGCTTGATACCGAGCTTCGCGAAACCGTCCTGTGCGCAAACGCTGTCGACGGTGAGCGAGCGGTAGTTGTCGCTGGAGAAGGGGCGGCCGGGCACGAAATCCATGGCGAGCGCCTGGATTCGCGCCACAGGATCCGGCAAGCCCATGATCCAGCGCCGCTTGCCGGTGAGTTTGGCCACGAGATTCACGATTTCGCGCAAGGAGTATATGTGCGGGCCGCCGAGCTCGTAGGTTTGACGGCTGGAGGCCCCGCCGTGCAGGCAGCGCCGCAGGGCTTCCACCACGTCATCGACGAACACCGGCTGGAAGCGCGCGTTCGGTTTGGCCAGAGGCAGTATCCAGGGAATGGCCGCGAGCAGGCCGGCGAAGCGAATCAGGAATGAATCGCCGGGACCGAACATCACCGAGGGTTGGAAGATGGTCCAGTCGAGCGCCGGGCCGCTGTCGCGGATGAGTTGCTCCGCCTCGCCCTTCGAACGCAGGTAGTAGCTCGGTGCGTCGGGAGCCGCCTTCAGGGCGGACACCTGAAGCAGCCGAGCCGCTCCGGCGGAGCGGGCCGCCTGCAGCACTGCACGAGTGAGTTCGATATGCGCGCGCCTGAAGCCCGAGCCGCCGAACCCGCGCTCATTGAGGATGCCGACCAGATTGATGACCACATCCTTGCCGCGGAAACGCTCGCTTAAGTAAGCCTCGGCGTATATATCGCAGTTTTCCAATGTGAGTCCGGGCAATACCAGAAGGTGCTTGTGCTGCTCCCGATCTCGCGACAGCACCGTGACCTGGTGGCCGTCCTTGATCAATCGGGCGACCAAACGCGTTCCCAGGAATCCGGTGCCGCCGAGAACGACGATGGACTGTGGACGGGGCATCAGCGGATTTGAATCAGTTGCGCGGCCGAGCCGCGTCTCACGTTCAACACCAGGACATTGGCGTTCTTGGCCGCTTCCTTGAAGGTCTTGGTGTTCGTCACCGGCGTGCGGGCCACCCCCACGATCAAATCGTTGGCACGCAGCCCATTTTGGGCCGCCGGACTCGCGTCCTGAACGGACTTGATGAGAACGCCGCCGCCGTCAGGCGCATCGGCGAGTTCCGCACCTTCGAGCCCCTTGTGGATGTCCACGGCGCTTGCCGTTTCGATGTCGCCGCGCTCGGCGATCAGCGCCGTGAGCTTGCGGGGTTTGCCGTCGCGCAGCAGGCCGATCTCGACTTTGTCCCCGATCCGCAGCATGCCGATGGTGTTGCGCAGCTCGCCGGCGTCTTTCATGGGGACGCCGTTGATCGAGGTGATGATATCGCCGGTCTTGACGCCCGCCCGCTCGGCGGCCGATCCCGGCGCCACCCCGGCGACCAGCGCGCCGCTCGATTCGGCGACGCCGAATTCCTTGGCGATGTCCGGCGTCACCGCATAGATATTGACGCCGAGCACTCCCCGCTTGACCTGGCCGTACTTGATCAACTGGTCCACGACACCCTTGACCATGTTGACCGGAATGGCGAATCCGATCCCGATATTGCCGCCGCTGCGGGACAGGATGGCGGAGTTGATGCCCACCAATTCGCCGCGCAGATTCACCAGGGCACCGCCGGAGTTGCCGGGGTTGATCGAGGCGTCGGTCTGGATGAAGTCCTCGTAGCCGTCGGGATTGATGCCGGTGCGCCCCAGTGCGCTGACGATACCAGCGGTCACGGTGTGCGCGAGACCGAAGGGATTGCCGATGGCGACGACGTAGTCTCCCGCCTCGAGCCTGGCCGAATCGCCCAAGGTGATGGCGGTGAGATTCGGCTGTTTGGCCTGCAATACGGCGATGTCCGCGCCCTCGTCGCTGCCGATGACCTTGGCGGAAAAAGTCCGATTGTCGAGCAGGGTGATGGTGATTTCGCTGGCGTTCTCCACCACGTGATGATTGGTGACGATGTAGCCGTTCTTGGCGTCGATGATGACGCCGGAGCCTGCGCTCTGGAACTGGCGCTCGCGCGGCCTCGAGTCCGGTGGTACGTCGAAGAAGCGTCGGAAGAACGGGTCGTCGAGCAAGGGATTGCGTTGGCCGGGCTGCTCCTTGATGGTGCCTCGGGTCGCGATATTGACCACGGCGGGCGACACTCGCTTGACCATGGGTGCGAGCGAGGGCATCGGTGCTGCGTCGTTCAGGGGGCCCGGCAACGCGGCGAACGCCGGCTGGAAAATCATCGCCGCCGGCGCGGCCAGGGCGGCTGTGAGCGCGGCGGCCGCAATCTTGGAACGCAGATTCATGCTCAGTCCTTCCGTTTGAAGTCCTGGACGCGAAAACAGGGCCGGACTAGCGTTCGTCCGGCCCTGATGCCGTCAAGGTCGTCTGCGATCTTACACGCAAGCTCGCGCAGACGGACCCTCTCAGGCGGCTTCGACGGTGATCCGATGCGGCTGTACTTGCGCTACTTTCGGAATTGCGACTTCCAGCACACCATTCACGAACTTCGCCTTGATGTTCTGGGCGTCAGCCGAATCCGGCAAGCTGAAGCGGCGCTGAAACTCGCCCGCGATGCGCTCGATGCGGCGATAGCCTTCACGCGCTTCTCGCTTCGTGTCCTCGCGCTGCCCACGAATGGTGAGCACCCCCTGATCGGCGGTGATCTCCACCGCTTTGGGGTCGACGCCAGGCAGATCCACGTGCAGTGAAAACTGGTTGGCTTCCTCATGGATGTCCACGGGCGGCAGCCAGGCCCCCGAGTCCGCGGCGGTCGTCAAGGGTGCGCCGAACAGGCGGTCGATATCCTTCTGGAGCCGGCTGACGAGTGCCCACGGCTCATAACGTACGACGGTCATATACTGATACTCCTAAAAAATGTGTGGTCGAAGCCGCTGCTGCACGGCCTCGGAATTGCAAATTCGCGCGCTTGGACTGGAAGTTGGGACGCGACTCGAGCATTTCAACGGGGGCGGGCGGGCGGGCGGGCGAGTAGCGGGAGGTCGAGCGCGAGGTGGAGCGGGAGTAGAGCGGAGCGGCAAGTGCTGGAGCGGAGCGGCAACGGGGGGCGCAAAAGCGGCGACGGGAAGCTTGATACGAAGTCAATTGAACATATTGTGGATAAGGTGTGCAGACACAAGATGTTGCGATTGCGATTTTTTCCGCTTGACCGGACCGTCCGGAAGTGTAATCAGCCAATTTCTTGAGAGAGTTTTATAAGCGTTTGATATTGAAAGAGTTTTTATATCGAAAAAACTATGAGAAATATCTTGACGATGGTTGCCGTCCGGTCTTAACCTCGTCTCCCTCACACAATATGTTGTGGTCGGAAGATCGCACAATTCCCCGTCGGCCTGGAGTTTGTTGCAAACTTTTTCAATCGCTGGGCCACCGGAATTTGTGCACGAGTTTGGCGCGATAATTATAAGGGAGCGGCTTTAGTACCCATGAATACGGTGGTCAAAATACAGCCCAAAGACGTCGGCGATATCCCTTTCCAAGAAGCCTCCTTTGACATCTGGGACAAGAAATATCGTCTGACCGCGAAAGATGGCTCGCCCATCGACAACTCGATGGACGACACGTATAAGCGCGTCGCGCGAGCTCTCGCCGATGTCGAGGCCGAAGAGTGCCGCGAGCAATGGTATGAATCGTTTCTGTGGGCGCTGCGCCACGGTGCGATTCCCGCGGGCCGCGTCACGTCGAACGCCGGCGCACTCGAACACAAACCCGCGACTTCGACCATCAACTGCACGGTGTCGGGCACCATCCGCGACTCCATGGACGACATTCTGAACAAGGTCCATGAGGCGGGCCTCACGTTGAAGGCGGGCTGCGTGGCACCGGGTACTTGGGTGCGCACGGAGCGGGGTTTGGTGACCGCGGACGAGGCCGTGGCTGAACGGCATCGGCAGATACTGTGCTACGACCGCGACGAGCACCGATTTGAGATGCAGCCGGTTCTGCGGCATTTGACGGTACACGTGCCCCAAGAGGAAAACGTCCGCATCACCTCGAATCGCGCGTCGATCACCACCTCCTGTAAGCATCCAGTACTCGTACATCGCAGTGGCGACTTTCGGTACGTGCGTGCCGATGAGGTGGAGCTGACCGATGCTCTCGTTCACCACAATTTTTCGTGGGCGGGCGATTCTGAGCGATCACGGGAAGCGTGGTTCGCGGGTGCCCATTTGGGTGATGGTTCGGCGTATGAGAAAAAGTTCAGCTACAAGCCGACTCGCTCGGCGTGGGCTCGGCGCGCCGACGCCCTAGGGCGCCGTCTGGTCTTTAAGATCCGGGCCGCGGAGCGCGAGGTAGTAGAGCGCTACGCTGAGTTCTTCAACGGCCTGGCCGGGTCACAGGCCAAGGTGACGGCCGCCACGACGTCTTACGGAACCACCGTGTGGGACTATGCTGTCAGCAGCTTCGAGGCAAGCCGCGCTGAAGCGCTGATCGACGGCCAAATCGGCGAGAAGAGCGCGACGCTGCGGGTACCTCAATGGATCGCCTCCGAGCCCGAGCGACACTTCCTGCCGTTCATCGCCGGCTTGATCGACACGGATGGCACCGTTTCCACTGATTTCGGCAGCGCAACGATCTGCATGCAGAGCACGCGCTTCGCCGCCGAGTTGCAGTCGATCCTGGCGCTATTCGGCGTTCATGCGGGCATCACGGTTCGCAAGCGTCGCGAGCACGTGCTGTCAGGCTCGCTGGTGCGCGACTCCGGCGGCGCCATGCTCAAGATCTGCGACTCACAGTTTCTGGCGGCCACCGCGCAGTTCATGGTCGACGGTCGCAAGCGCGATCGCATCTTCCAGCATGCGTCGGTCAGCGGACAGTACGATGAATTTACGATGCTGCCGTCGCTGCGCGATGCTCTCGAGCGTGAGGAGGGAGCTCTGTCCCATACTGACAAACAGCGATTGGGTTTCTACCATGGTTATCCGCGACACGACCGCGTAAGTCGCGTATGGCTGGATCGATGGGCCGCACGTTGGCCGTCCCTTAGAGACCTCATCGACCTTACGCGGCGGTTGCGTCCTGTCAGCCGTATCGAGCGGGCCGTGTCGGCGTCAGAGACCTTTTTCGATTTCACTGTCGAAAAGCACAACAACTACCTTGCCGGCAACAATGGCCTGGTAGTCATCCACAACTGCGGCATCGGCTACGAATTCTCGACCTTGAGGCCGCGCGGCGCCTACGTGTCCGGCGCAGGCGCCTATACCTCCGGCCCTCTGTCCTTCATGGATATCTACGACAAGATGTGCTTCACCGTGTCCTCGGCCGGCGGCCGGCGTGGCGCGCAGATGGGTACCTTCGACGTCGGTCATCCGGATGCGCTGGAGTTCATCCGCGCCAAGCGCGAGAACGGCCGTCTGCGGCAATTCAATTTGTCATTGCTCGTCTCGGACGACTTTATGAAGGCTGTGAAGCGCGAAGGCGACTGGCAATTGGCGTTCCCGCTGGGAAGGCAGGAATTCGAAGCCGAACGGCCCAATCTCGACGACGCCTCCAAGTTCGTGTGGCGCGAATGGCCGCACACCGAAGGGTATGTGGCAAACGACGAAGGCTTGGTGGCCTGCAAGATCTACAAGACCTTGCCGGCGCGCCGCGTGTGGGACGTGATCATGTCCTCGACGTACGATTTCGCCGAGCCGGGCTTCATCCTCATCGATCGCGTCAATGAGATGAACAACAATTGGTGGACGGAGAACATCCGCGCCACAAATCCTTGCGGCGAACAACCACTTCCGCCCTACGGTTCCTGCCTCTTGGGTTCGGTGAATCTCACCAAGTTCGTGGTCGATCCGTTCACCGACAATGCGCGTTTCGATTGGGAAACCTATCGCAAGGTGGTGAAGGTGTTCACGCGCATGCTGGACAATGTGGTGGAGATCAACGGCCTGCCGCTGGCGCCGCAACGCGACGAGATCATTCGCAAGCGCCGCCACGGCATGGGCTTTCTCGGCCTGGGTTCGACCATCACCATGCTGTGCATGAGATACGGCTCCAAGAAATCCGTGGCGTTCTCGCAGAATGTGTCGCGCGAGATGGCCGTGGCCGGCTGGGAAGCCGCCCTCGATCTCGCCCGCGAGAAGGGCCCGGCGCCCATCATGAACGAGGAGTTCACCGTCACCCGCGCCATGCTGCGCAAGCGTCCCGAGATGGTGAAGGACGGCTGGCGCGTGGGCGCGCGGATCTCGGGCAGGGTTTTGCACGCCCGTTACAGCCGGTACATGCAGAGAATCGCCGAAGCGTCGCCCGAACTCGTGGATGAGCTCGCCGAAGTCGGTGCGCGCTTCACGCATCACACCTCCATCGCCCCCACCGGCACGATCTCGCTGTCGCTCGCCAACAACGCGTCGAATGGCATCGAGCCCTCGTTCGCGCATCACTATTTCCGCAACGTGATCCGCGAAGGCAAGAAGTCCAAGGAGAAGGTCGACGTGTTCTCCTTCGAGCTGCTCGCGTACCGCGAACTGGTGAATCCGCGCGCCATGCCCCCCTCTTCGAATAAAGAGCCGCAGAACCCCGCGGAGAAGCTGCCCGACTACTTCATCTCCGCGGACGACATAGGGCCCAAGGAACACGTCGACATCCAGGCGGCGGCGCAGCTATGGGTGGATTCGTCCATTTCCAAGACCGCGAACGTACCCACCGACTACAAGTACGAGGATTTCAAGGACATCTACATGTACGCCTACGAGCAGGGCCTCAAGGGCTGTACGACGTTTCGCTTCAATCCGGAAGCCTTCCAGGGCGTGCTGGTCAAAGAGGACGACCTCAAGAACACCACCTATGTGTTCACCCTGGAGGACGGCACGGAAGTCGAGGCGCGGGGCGATCAGGAGATCGAGTACGACGGTGAAATGCACACGGCCGCCAATCTCTTCGATGCGCTGAAAGAAGGCTACTACGGGAAGTTTTGATCATGGCCCACATCAAGATCGACAAGAAGATCGCCAAGTACCGGGTGCAGAAGCCCGAGGCGAAGGACGCGGCGGCCGCTCCCAAGGAGCCGCCGAAGGCGCAGGACAACGTCATTTGGATGCACGAGAAGCTCGAGCGTCCCGAGGTGCTCATCGGTTCGACCTACAAGATCAAGACGCCGGTGTCCGATCACGCCATGTACGTCACCATCAACGACATCGTGCTCAACGAAGGCACGCCGCACGAGCAGCGCCGGCCCTTCGAGGTGTTCATCAACTCGAAGAATCTCGACCATTTCCAATGGATCGTCGCGCTCACTCGGGTCATTTCCGCGGTGTTCCGCAAGGGCGGCGATACCACCTTCCTGGTGGATGAGCTGAAAGCGGTGTTCGATCCCAAGGGCGGCTACTGGCAACCGGGCGGCAAATTCATGCCCTCGACCATTGCCGAGCTGGGCTACGTGATCGAGCGCCACCTGCAGTCCATCGGCTTGCTCAAGAAACCCGAACTCGATGCGCATCAGCGCAAGCTGGTGCAGGAAAAGCGCGCGGAGTTCGAGGCGCGGACCAAGCAGACGGACGCATTTTCGAAGTCGCACTTTCCGGAAGGGGCGCAGTTGTGCGCGAAGTGCAGCACCGCCGCCGTGGTGATGATGGACGGCTGCCAGACGTGCTTGAATTGCGGCGATTCCAAGTGCGGGTAGGCTTATTTGCCTGAGCACGCTCCCGAGCCGGGGCTGCCGCGGAGGTTGGCCGGTTCTTCGATGATGCCGAAATCGATGAGCGCTCTTTCCGCTTCGGCTGTTCCGCGCACGCGAATCGCACGCATGCCGAGTTTCAGCGCCGCCTCGACGTTGAGCAGATTGTCGTCGAGAAACAGCACTTCACCGGGCCGGCAAGCCAACGATTCGAGCACGTGCTCAAACGCGTCAGAATCGGGCTTGATTCGGCCGGTCAGATGCGACACGAAGTGGCGGTCGAACATCGGGCCGAACCCCATCTCATCGCGTACGCGCGGCCAGTGCAAAGCGTTGCTGTTCGACAGCACTGCGCGGCGATAGGATCTGGGTATGCACGCAAGCATCGCCAACGCACCCGGAAAAGGTCCGGCCGGCCAGCCGGTGAATGCGTCGAGAAAAAGCCGCGGTTCGACCCCGAGACCAAATTCGGCCGTCACGCCCGCGGCAAACGCGTCGGCATCGATCTGTCCGGTTTCAAATTTTCGCACCGGCTCGGATGTTAGCCATCGGCGCCAGAGCTCATCGGGGGTGATTGCGTTGCCGAGCCATGCGAGCATGACCTCGACCCCGCTGAGCTCCACCAGTACGCCGCCCATATCGAACAGCACGACACGAATATCCGACATGGCGGGCAGTATAAGCTGCGCGGCGCCGCCGCGCCGCGATCGGATGTCCCGTCGCGCGCCACGCCTGCCTGTCATGAACCGCGTTCGCCTGTCCGCGGTATTCGGCTTCCTGCTCGGGCTGTTGATCTTTCACGGTAACGCGGCCCGTGCTGAATCACCCGATCCCTTCGTTCCTCCGCCGCAACTCGAGACGGATGTCCGCTTTTGGATTCGCGTCTACACGGAGGTCACCACCGACCAGGGCCTGCTGCACGACGATTGGAACTTGGGATTGGTGTACGAGGTGTTGCGCTTCGATCCCGGCACCTCCCCCGCGTATCGCGAAAAGCGCGTCGCCGAGGCGAAGGCGCGGTATGCGGCCCTGCTGAAGCGTTTCGCCGCGGGCTCCACCGACAATCTCACCCCGCATGAATTGCGCATTCTGCATGCCTTCGGCGACAAACCGACGCCGCGGGACTTTCGCGATGCGATCGACCGGATTCGCTTCCAGCTGGGCCAGGCCGATCGCTTTCACGAAGGGCTGATCCGTGCCGCGCTGTGGGAGCGGCAGATCGCGCGCACCCTGACGCAACATGGCGTGCCGGCGGAAATCGCCGCGCTTCCGCACGTCGAGTCCTCGTTCAATCTCGAGGCCTACTCCAAGGTCGGGGCGGCCGGACTGTGGCAGTTCATGCCGTCCACCGCCCGGCGGTTCATGCGGGTCGATCGGGTGGTTGACGAGCGTATGGACCCGTACGCGGCCACGGAGGCCGCCGCCAACCTGATGCTGTACAACTACAGGCTGCTCGGCACCTGGCCGCTCGCGGTCACGGCGTACAATCACGGACCGGGCGGCCTGCGCAGGGCCCAGGACGAATTGGGCACCAGCGACATCGCCGTGATCGTCAAGCGCTACCAGGGCGCGACCTTCGGCTTCGCCTCGCGCAACTTCTATGTCGCCTTCCTCGCGGCGCTCGAGGTGGAGCGCAACGCCGACAAGTACTTCGGACCGATCGCACACCTGCCCGACACCGACAGCACGGTCGCGGAATTGCCCGACTACATTGCGGTGGGGGCGCTGTCCAAGGCCTTCAAGGTCGACATGGGTGCGCTGCGCGTGCTGAATCCGGCGCTGCGGCCTCCGATCTGGAATGGCAGCCGGCTCGTACCGCGCGGCTACCGCTTGAGGTTGCCCGGCAATTTGCCGCGCACCGAGATTGCCGCGGCGTGGGAGCGCTTGCCGCCGGCACAACGCTATCTGGCCCAAAGGAACGACGGCGGCCACAGAATCCGCCGCGGCGAGACGCTGGCCGGAATCGCCGCGGCGAGCGGTGTTAGCTTGAGCCGATTGCTGGCTGCGAACGGCTGGGGAGCGGACCACAGGGTGGCGCGCGGCGAGACGGTGCGCATTCCGC
>JBARBX010000478.1:0-2206 GCA_049793535.1 Steroidobacteraceae bacterium
GAACGGGTCCGACTACATGCGCGCGATGTCGGCCTGCGTCGAGGGTCGGGGATACAGCGCGAGATAGCCTCGTCCGGGCCAACCTTTGACTCGGCGCTACGAGGAATGGCAACCGCAGCACGCACCCAGGACATCGATTTTGCGCGGCGCCAAACCCTGAAACTGGTTGCTCCGGGGCCGGTATTGGGCGAAGTCGTCGCGCCGCCGGAACGTCGATGGCATGCGCAAACGATTCCTGGCTTCGACTATTTGCTCGAGGAAGCACAAGCGGCGGTCATGCTCGCGGGCGGTCACGCTGGCCGCCAACCTGGATCAATTACCCCAGCACGTCGCCGCCGTGCCCGATCCGGTAGAACTCTGCTGGCCGAGCTGGTTTACGCTCAAGCTGGCGCATGTCGTGTCGCCCGCCTGTTGAGTACCGGCGATTGGGGTCGCGACGACTATATAAGTGTTTGCCGCCCCTCCCTGTGTGATGGTGTCCGGAGTCACGACGCTGACGTTGTAGTAGTCGGTGCCGCTGCTGCCAACCGGGATTCCCGATGGTGGGGCGGGAAAACTGGCGGCGGTTCCATAGCCCAAGGCCGCCGGTGAGTTGCTGTACTGATTGGTCGTGCTGAAGAGCTTCTCCTCCCTTCCGGCCAAATCCAGAATGGCGCTCCGGGCGTCGGTGCGGCGGGACTTCATTACCTGGCTTTGATAGGACGTGGCGGCGATGGTCGCCAGGATGCTGACGATCGCAACCGTCACCATCAGTTCGATGAGGGTGAATCCGGCGGCCGGTTGGGCTTTGTATGTCTGTGTTTGTGCAAGCATGCGTTACTCCGGCTTTTATCGACGTTCAACCCAGGTCAATCGTTTGGCCTTGACGTTCGGGGGAAGGTTGATCTGGTTTGAGTGACAGCCGGTGCCGGTGCAATTGGGGCTCCCATTCTGGTAGACGATATTGTTCTTGCCTTCGACGGTGCTCACGACCGAGACGCTGCCCGTGGCGTTAGTGCCGACAGCGGCTGCAGTCGAGTCCGACACGAGGGTAGTGACATTCGTGGTCGGGTTCGTGTATGTGAAAGTCGGGAAGGCGTTGTTGAATACGCCGCCGTTGACGATGGAGAGCGCATAGGTGTAGCCGGTATCCGTGGCGATGGTGCAGGAAGTCGCGGTGTTGACCGCGGGGATGGTGGAATTCACCAGGATCGCCCCCTGGAAGTAAACCGGGTTGTAAATGATCTGCTCCGATGTGCCAGGCAGGCTGGCGTACCAGCCGAAGGATGTGTTCCCGGAGGTGCATGTCGCAGTGCCGTCCCAGCAAACCACGGCGTTCGTGCCGTTGACGGTCCCCATCGATCCGGAGGTGAGAGTCTGTGCCGTCAGATTCGTGTAGCCCAGAGTGTAGGGTGAGGAAAGGCCAGTCGACGTTGCCGCCACGGTGGCGTACTGACTGCCCGGCGATAGGGCGTTCCAGGCCGACATATTCCAATCCCAAACGCCGTAAAGGCTTTGCGTGCCGCTCAGGTAGCTTTCCGGGGCCGCATTGGTGATCTGGGTCCGCTGCCCGGTACCGAATTCGATCATCAGGAACTGACCACTACCCGGAACGATATTCGAGAGGACCAGCAGCTGAGTCGTAATGCGCTGAATTTTTCCGGTGGACGATTTCGCCGTGAAAAGGGCCGCTGGCGTGCCGCCTCCGCCTTGACCGGGAGCGGTGCCGCTCGGTTTGTTGATGGATGCGCCGCCCGAGTTGGTCACGCCCCACTGGCTCGGGCTGCTGCTCGTCAGATCGAAGCGCCAGACATTGCCCTGCAGGTCGCCCGCGTATACGTAGTCGGTGATGTGATCGCCGTCCAGATCGGCGGGCGTGGTGTACGCTATGCCGTTACCGACCGTAACCGCACCGGAAGCCACCGTGCCTGATGTGCTCACATTGTACGTACCCGTGCCGCCCGTGCCGGTGACCAAACTGATCACCGTGCTGCCCGGCTCGACGCCCGCACCGTTGAGTACATCACCGACTGCAATGGCGCCCGCAGTAACGGCGCTGATGGTCACTACCCCGCCCGATTGCGAACCCGTGCCGCTGAAAATGGCGTTGCTGGCACTGCCCGACGGATTGGTGCTCAAATAATAGAACGTCGTGTTTGCGTACGTCGGCGTCGCTGAGTTGTTGATCAACATGACATAGATGCCGGCGTCGCCGGAAGCACTGCCG
>JBARBX010000479.1:0-5293 GCA_049793535.1 Steroidobacteraceae bacterium
ATTTCCAATTGCGCCCGATGACGGCGGCGGCGGCGGGCGGCCCCTCTGCGGCGCTCCGGTTCGACCTCGGGATGATGAGCAACGGCCATGAACTCGCACCGATTTCGAGAATGGCGTCCCGCAAGTCGTCGAAGCCCTCTCCGGTGTAGGCGAGAGCGGCCAGCGCGGCGCCCAGAAAAGCGGCGGTCCATGCCGTTCTTGCGACAGCACGCGCCAGGGCGGCGCCGGGCCAGAGGGCCGACAGTGCGCGGGAGGCCCAGCGTGCGGTAAACACGTACAGACCCACGCCGGCCAAAGCCCCGGCAATGCGCCACCCGGTCGAGGGCTCGCCCAGGAAGTCTTGCCCGGCCGCGTACAGGTCGCCATGACGGCTTCGCATCGCATCGATTACATATCCCGCCTCCCAGAAGAAGCTGAAGCAGGCGACGAGAATCAGAAAGAGCCGAATGCCGGCAGATTGGGTAACGACATGGGCGAGAGCCAGCGCCAACGCGCCCATGAGCAGGTTCCCCAATGGACCCGCCGGATCGATCCATACCGAGCGCAGATCGCAGCGAAAGACCGAGCTCGTGAGAATCCGGATGTGCCCGCCCAGCGCAAGGCACATGCCTCCATGGCCCAGCGCCTCGTGATCGAAGGTCACGAGGCACATGGCCAAGAGTCCGATGGCTACAACGGTGAGCCTATCGTTACGACCCATTGTGTTGGCATCGGCAATAACTTGCTCGACGGATTGCGACACTCGGCCGGTCAGAGGCGGCCTTCACTTCGGGGCTAGAACCTTGACCGTGTAGTCCGTCTCCATGTACCGGCCTTTTGGGCCGATTCCTTGAACGGTAAATTGATCGGTGCCGACAAAATTTATTTCCGATGTGTAAATGACCTCGACGCCGGGGCTTTTCTGTTTATTGCAATCGTAACCGGCGCTTGTCGAGGAAAAATTCGTGTAGCCGTCCGCGTTGACGAATGCAACGGAGCCGTGCGTCGGCGGGCTTTTGAGCTGGGTGTTTACCAATCCGCCGGAACTGCAGTCGGGGTTAACCGAGTAATAAAAACCGACATGTTGCGGCACGCCGGATATTGCGCCGCGGTCGAGGGTCTTGTGATCCTGCGGGGTAAAGTTGACGTTTATTTGTAGCTGCGTCGGGGTCTTTGATGGTGGCGGTGACGCTGCGCAACCGCCAACGGCCGCCAATAGATAAGTCATGGCGATGACGTCGATCTTCGTAATCATGGTCGCTCCCTGCTGCCGCGTTGTCGATAACTTCATCAGGGCGCAGAACCCTTGTCAATGCAAGTTCATCGGCTCGTCGAGGTTCACGCGGCAATGCGGGCAATGTGCAGTTATCGCCCATCCGTACGCAGCCCGGGCGGCAATCGAGCCAAGCGGGCGTTGGCACTGCGGGCATGGAGTGCGGTTCAACAGCACGATGACCCCCACTAGCCCGGCAAATAGAGCGGCGAGCGACAGCCAATTCAACCAAAAGCTGTCGGGCACAAATACAGCCGACAGGACGCAAAAGGCGATACCCGGAAGCACGAGCAGCACCGCCTTATTTCTGCGTCGCTTCAGATGGTCTCTGATCGTCATGCCGACATCCTACCGCGTAGGCACGGACCTCGGTACACCTTGACGCGCCGGCCGCCGCGTTTGGGTAACCCGGGGTACAGCGGCAATCGGCCGCGCCTGCTGATGTCCCGCCTTAATCGCACCCGGACTAGATCGCCGACGCCTCGATGAGCGCGCGATAATCGCTCAAGCCCGGCGTTTTCAGGCCGGCTACCTTGCCCTGGTCGTCCCATCGGCGGACACGCACCGCGTCCTTGTAAAAAGGCTCGGTCTCGAATTGAGCGACTTCGTGCGCCGCCATCGGGCCGCCCTGAAGTTTCAGGGTGACTATCGAGGCAGGGCTCAACTTGGCGAAGTATCCCGCGTCGGTGGCCAAGAGATAGCGCTTGGCCGGGACGTGGAGGCGCACGGGTTCCGCTACCTCGGGGCGAAATCGCTGAGCGAGCCAGCGGCCGCCGACCTGCTCGTGGTGAGCATCCTCGGTCCAGTCCGCAAGATCGCTCGGCACATCCTCGACCAAGTGCCCGATGTCGTGCAACAGTGCGGCGACGATGAGTCCGGGCGGTGCCGCCGCGGCCTGCGCGAAAAACGCGGCCTGCAGCGAATGCTCGGTCGTCGAGACGCTCTCGCCGAAGTAGGCGTCCCCGCCGCGCTTGTTGAAAATGGCGAGAATTTCGTCGATGAGAGTCATGGGCGTGCATCCGGGTGAAGGCCGCGTCGAAGCAGGGCGGCCTGTGAATACACGCTGTCGCGTGTCAGGTAGCAGCCGCGCAAGTGGCGCGGGAAATTTGCCGAGGAGAAAGCGGTACGGCCGTGCAGGGTGCGTTGATTGTCGAAGGCCACCAGATCGCCGTCGCGCAAATGTAGCTGCAGATGAAACCGCGAGTCGCGCAGCAGCGCGGCGAAGCGCCGATAAGCCGAGTAGAAGGGCCGCGCATCGCGGGCCGCGAGCCGCAGCGGCGCGATCGACCGGCTGTTGTAGTGCACGGCGCTCACCTCGCCGGAACAGGTGAGCTGAATCAGCGGCCGTTCCGCGTAAAGCTCCGCATCTTTGGAGCGATACAAGAAGGGAACGGGCGTCCGGGTCAGGATCGCAAAGGCCTCGGGAGAGGTACTGCGCAAGTGCTCGGCGATGGCGAAACCGTCGCCGAACAGGCTCTCGCCGCCGTCGGGCGAAGAGACGAGGACATGCAGCACCTGAAACCCGGGCACCGGCTCGCGGTAGGGATTGTCGGTGTGCAACCCCAGTCCCAAGTCAGAATACGCCAGATTCTCCGGCTGCGGCACCGAGCGCACGTCGAAAACCTGTCCGTAGTTGGTCTCCGAGACTCGCCCCATCAAGGCTGCGGCTTCGAGGATTCCGGCATCGACCGACGGCACTTCGCGCAGGAACGCGATCCCGTCTTGCAGCAGCCGCGCCGTCCATGCTGCACGCAACACCGGGTCGCTTTGGGCCGCATGGAGCGTCGCCCAGGCGAAGTCCTTCGCAGCATCGAGCGTGGAGCCCTCGAGCCAGCGCTTGGGCGCGAAGTCCGGCGGCCGCAGGGAACGATTCGATGCGTGTGCGTGCAGCCATTCGAGTTCGAAGGTCGCGGGCCGCGGCTCGGCTTCCCATTCGATATTCACCGCACCGCTGTGGGCAATGGCCGAGCGAATCCGCGGATTTTCGGGCAGGTCCGGGATATCGACGAGCCGTTGTCCGCTGTGGGGATCGCGGTCGTCGCGCAGATTGTCGCGCAGCCACAGACTCGCGAATTCGCTCGAAGTCCCATCGGCCCACTCGACATTGAGCAGGTCGGGCAGCGACCAGATCCGCTTTGCCGACGCGGCGCTCGTCATGGCAGATGCTCCTTGACCGCGGCTGCCTTGGCGCCCAGGAAGTACAGATAGCCGGCGCCGAGCGCCGCCAGTGCACTCACGGCCGCCAGTGCCACGAACACCCCTTTCCAGCCGAAGGCCACCGAGACTCGGGCGATGCTGTCGCCGGCGACAACCGCGCCCAGGTATCCCACCCCGTCGATGATGCCCGAGGAGACCGCGCCCGCCTGTTTGCCGCCGAAATCGAGGGCAAAAGCGCCGCCGAGATAGGAATACGGACCCAGTAGGCAGAAGGCGATGGTGCCGATGGCGATCAGCGGCAGCAGCGATCCGGTCAAACTGGACGGCAGGGTCATGAGGGCGAGCAAGGCCGCGGCGGTGGCCGCCAATCCCACGAACATGATCAGCGAGCGTCCGTTCACGCCGAGACGATCGCTCAGCCAGCCGGTGGCGAGCACCGATACCGCGCCGACGCCCGGGAAAATAGAACTCAGGCGCGCCGCGCTGCTCACGCTGTAGCCCAGATAGTCGCGCAAATACACGGGGGTCCAAAAGTTGAACGACTCGCGAATTATCGTGCAGCCCAAGGACAGGAAGCAAACCAATATGAAGGCGCGGCTGCGGAACAAGGGCAGCAGAAGCTGCGCCACGCTTGGCGGCCGCGACTCCGATCCTGCAAATAAATTCAGCGGATTCGGCTTCGCCTCCGGAAATCCCGCATCGAGGCGCGATTCCCGAAGAAAGCAGTAATTCACGATCAACAACAGGCCGACCACCGCGGCGGCGAAGTAAAACAGGGCGCGCCAGCCGAAACCATGCTCGATGAGCATTCCCATCCATTGCCGCGCCGCCGCGTCTCCCACCAGGTAGCTGATGCTCAGGATGCCGATGATCATTCCGTAGGATGAGAAGTCGAACCATTTCGAGGAGACTTTGATCAGTCCCGCCCACGACAGCGATTGCGTCAGGCGGTTGCCGATCCACGCGATGCTGAACAGCGGCAGACTCAGTCCCGAGGCAAACATCAGCGTGAACCCGGTCGCACCCACCAAGCCGATGAGAAAACTAACCCGGCCACCCCAGAAGTCTCCGAGACCCCCCAGGAACAGTTTGCCGAGGGCGTAGGCGAGTACGCCGAAAGAGGCGATCGAGCCCATACGAATGATGGCTTCGCCGTGGGTGAGACCATGCTTCCCCATCTCTTCGGCCAGCAGCGGCGTGGCGACCGATAGGTCGGCGCGGCAGAAGTAGAGGGCGCCATAACCGCCGAATAGGAGCAGCACCGTCGTGGTCTGCCGGAACCGCAGCGACCGGGTGTTCGCGCCGGCCGCCGCGAGCGCATGGGCGCCACGTTCGGGAATGCTGGCCATACGGGAATCCCTGAGAAAGATCGAAGTGGAAGCTGCCGGTCTGCAGGCATCATCTCACCTGAGCCGCTCGCGAGCCACCGCGGTGCAGCGGCGCCCCGGAATCTGCCGGTTGGCACAAAACCTGCTTTGTACTCTGCGAGGCCCCGGGGTGCACGTTCTCCCGGGTGCGCAAATTCAGAGGTCGAGGGGCCGGCAATGAGGTATTGGCACATGGCAGGCGAGATTCGGACCGATGCCGGCCGCACGGGCGGCAATGCACGGCCGCCGGCAGCGGCAAGCGGCAAAACATTGCCGTCGCCCCCCTCGATTGCACCCGGAATCAACGTCGCAACGCAGTAACCCAAGGAAATTTCCCATGTCGTCAGTCACCAATTTGAGCTCCGTCTCCTCGGCGTCGCTCCCGCCGGTCAACCTTCATTCGCACGGGCATAAGCACGGTTCGCACGTGGAGTCGACCGACAGTTCCACCAGCAGCGACGCCTCGACGGATGCGCCCGCCGGAGCCACGCAGAACCTGTTCGGGACGCTGCTACAG
>JBARBX010000480.1:0-4467 GCA_049793535.1 Steroidobacteraceae bacterium
GTTGCAGTCCGCGACCTCGAGCTGCGCCGGCGCAATGACTTCAAAGCGGACGCGGCCGCAGTGACATCCGCCGGTATGAGTACGCATTTGCGCGCCCGTCCGAACCTAGTGCTTGTGTTCTTGTGCCGCCAGGTCGCCGACCAACGCCATCAATCGGTCAGGCGAGCCGGCCGATGCCACGTCGGCGATATACTTGCCGTTCACGACGAATCTCGGGACACCGTCGATCCGATAGCGCTGCGCCAGCTCGTCGGCTGTTTGCAGCGCGAGATCCACCGACATCGAGTGATAGGCGTTCTTGAAATCCGTTTCCGAGATCCCGAACCTTCTGACGAAGGCCGATTGAATGCGCTCCGTCTCGGCGGTGTTGTTGGGGTCCGCGGCAATCAGAGGATCGCCGTTGACGTGGATCTCTCTGAAGATCTCGCCGTGCAGTTGATCCAGCTTGCCCATGCTCTCCAGGGTGTAGTACAGGCGCGCGAGTGATCGGTGTCCTTCGCTCCACATTACGTGGACGCGCGAAAAGCTCACATACGCCGGCTTGGTCCGCTTCCAAGCTTCGACCAACGGGTCGATCGCATAACAATGAGGACAGGCGTACCAGAAAAACTCCAGCACTTCGACTTGCCCCGCGGGAACCGCGGTGGGCTGGGCGGGCACGATCCGCGTGTAACTCACGCCGTCCTGCCAGGTGTTGGACGCCGCGGTGGTCGCGGCGGATGCCGCGGAGGTCGCGGCCGCAATGGTCGAGGCGACGGCCGCCAGCAAGGGGTTGTGCGCACCGCTGTCGCCGGGCACATCCTCGACGGTCTCGGAACCGTCTTCGTTCAGGCGCGTGATCTTCGAGGGCTGATCGGCCGCCTGCTCGGCCGCCTTCTGGCCGGTGGCGGCGCCCGGCGCTACGGCGGCACGAGACGCCGACGCCGCGGCCGGTGCACTCGCGGGTGCCTGCTGATCCACGGACTGCCGCTTGCCGCACCCGGTCAGGGCCAGCGCCAACGCGAGGCACAACGCCGAATATCGACCGCGCATGTTCAGCGAATGCCCTGCAGGTATGAAGCCAGGTTACGGATGTCGTTGGGCGACAGGCGCTTGGCGATGGTTTCCATGATGTCGTTCGGCCCGGTGGTGCGGGCGCCGGACGCGTAGTCATTCAACTGTTTCGCCAGATAGACCGATTGCTGGCCGCGCAGCGCCGGAAATTTCGCAGGTTCGTTGCCGCGGCCCGTGGGGCCATGACAGGCCATGCACGCCGGGATCCCGCGCGCCGCGTCGCCGCCGCGATAGAGCTTCTCCCCGGCTTGCCAGTAGGATGGATCGGCCTCCAATCCGGTGTTGGTCAAGCTGTCGAAGTAGGCCCCCAAATCAGCCATGTCATCGGCGCTCAAGGTGGCGACATTCGGCATCATCACCGGATTGGTCCGTTTACCTTCCTTGAAGTTCTTTAACTGCTCCGCAATGTAATCGGCCCCGATGCCCGCGAGACTCGGCCATTCTGGGTTCGCGCTATTGCCGTTCGCCCCATGACATGCCTGGCAGACCACGGCCTTGGCGGCACCCGCTTCGACGCTGCCCGCCGGCAGGGCCGAGCTGCCGACGAGCGCGCCGGAAATTGCTATTGAGAGAATCCAAAGCCGCTTCATGATCGCCTGACACCCCATGCTAATGTGAACCGCTGCCGACTCTAAATTGTACACTAGAGTCAATAATTTGCGTTCAAGCAGCGGCCATGTCGACCTACCCCCATGTGAAATTCCTGACGAGTGCAGCCGAGGCGAATCAGCTCGCCGCGGACACCGGCCGCGAAATTGCCTTCGCCGGACGCTCGAATTCGGGCAAATCCACAGCCATCAACGCCATCACGCAGCGCTTAGGACTATCGCGGGTGAGCCGCACGCCGGGGCGCACGCAGTTGATCAACTTCTTCGAGCTTGCCGCCGAACGTCGCTTGGTCGACCTGCCGGGGTACGGTTTTGCCAAGGTCCCCGAGCGAGTGCGGCTGCACTGGCTGCAATTGATGGAGCACTATTTCAACGTGCGGGAATCTCTGGTCGGGCTGATCCTGATCGTCGATAGCCGCCGGGGATTGGGTGCCCAGGATGCGGCGATGCTGGAATGGATTCTCTCCAGAGACCGCAAGGCGCATGTCCTCCTGACCAAGGCGGACAAGCTGAACCGGCGCGACGCCGATCGCGCGTTGCGCGAGACCGCGGCGGCATGCTCCGATACATCGGTGACATCGCAATTGTTTTCGGCGCACGAGCCTCGCGGCCTCGAGGAGGCGCGCCGCGTCATGGACCAGTGGCTTGAGATCGCCCAAAAAAAAGGCCCCGGTGGTTACTAAAAAGCAGCCACCGAGGCAGACCAACCCGGCATGGGGATGACAAACCGGGTCATTCCCGCTCAGGGAGAAGAGCGGGGAGCGTCTTTCACGCTCATTTGGTTAGATGGGGACGCTTCCCGAAAGTTCCAGCCTCCGCAACAGCAAAATTATTCTGATCTGCCCGCAGCGCCGAGAAAGTGGAAAAACACGCAGAAAGTAACTGAATTCTGCCTTAAATTTCGGCCGTTTGCAGCCTTAATTGGGTGCCTCGCCGCCGGCAACCTCTGGGCGGTCGCCACGTCAGCGTTTGTCCTACACGATCGTTAGTGTGCCTCGTCCCAATTGCGGCCGACACCTACATCGACCTTCAGGGGAACGGCCAGTTGGGCCGCCTGTGCCATGTGGGCGCGCAATTGACTCTCCAAGGGGCCGACAGCCTCATCCGCCACCTCGAGAACCAATTCGTCATGAACCTGCATGATGAGCCGTGCCGGCAATCGCGAGCTTTCCAGCCACGAGTCCACGCTGATCATGGCCCGCTTGATGATGTCGGCCGCCGTGCCTTGCATGGGAGCGTTGATGGCGCTGCGTTCGGCATATTGCCGCAGCGCGGCGTTGCGCGATTGAATTTCCGGTAGGTACAGTCTGCGGCCGAACACCGTTTCGACGAAGCCGGCTTCACGCGCCTGGCGACGCGTCTCTTCCATGTAGCGCTTCACCCCCGGGTAACGCTCGAAATAAAGATCCATGTACTTCTGCGCCTCGCCGCGGCCTATCCCGAGCTGCCGGGCGAGACCGAATGCCGACATCCCGTACATCAGGCCGAAATTGATGGCCTTGGCGGATCGCCGCTGATCGGCGCTGACCTCGTTCAGCGGCGTCGCGAACACTTCCGCGGCGGTCGCTTGATGGACGTCGCGATCGTCTGCGAAGGCCTGCAGCAGGCTGGCATCGCCGGACAGATGCGCCATGATGCGCAGCTCGATCTGCGAATAGTCGGCGGCGACCAGCGAGTGGCCCGGCGCCGCAATGAAGGCCTGCCGTATACGCCTTCCCTCCGGAGTGCGGATGGGAATGTTTTGCAGATTCGGATCCGTCGATGAGAGCCTGCCGGTGGCGGCCACCGCTTGGTGATACGAGGTATGGATGCGCCCCGTGGCCTGATTGATCTGCTCCGGGAGCTTGTCGGTGTAGGTCGACTTGAGCTTGGCGACCCCGCGATATTCCAAGATCAGCTTGGGCAACGGGTACGTGTCGGCGAGTTCTTCGAGCACATCCTCAGCCGTCGACGGCTGACCGGTCGGAGTCTTGCGCATCACCGGAATACCGAGCTTGCCGAACAGGATCTCCTGCAATTGCTTGGGCGAGTCCACATTGAAGACACCGCCCGCCTCGGCGTGAGCCTGCGTCTGCAGCTCCAGCATTCGCGCCGCGAGTTCCGAGCTCTGTACCTTCAGCAGCTCGCGATCCACGAGCACTCCCGCGCGCTCCATGCGGTACAGCACCTGCACCAGCGGCTGTTCGATGGTTTCGTACACCGATTTCAGCGCCGGCAGCGCTTCGATTTGCGGCCATAGCGCAAGGTGCAGCTGCAAAGTGACGTCCGCATCCTCGGCGGAATATTCGGCTGCGCGCTCCACCTCCACTTGATTGAACGTGATTTGCTTCGCGCCCTTGCCCGCGATGTCCTCGAAGTGAATGGTCTTCACGCCGAGATATTTCTGGGCGGCCGCGTCCATGTCATGGCGCGTGGCGACGCTGTTGAGCACGTAGGACTCGAGCATGGAATCAAAACGCTGTCCGCGGAGCGCGATGCCGTAATTCGCCAGCACATGCGCGTCGTACTTCAGGTGGTGCCCCAACTTCGGCCGAGACGCATCCTCGAGCAGCGGTTTGAAAGCAGCGAGTACGCGGTCTCGATCGAGCTGCGGCGGCGCTCCCGGGTAATCATGCCCGACAGGCAGGTAGGCGGCTTCTCCCGGCGCGGTGGCGAATGACAGGCCCACGATGCGCGCCCGCATGTAGTCCAGGCTGTCGGTCTCGGTATCGAACGATATCAGCGGCGCCGCGACGAGTTTGGCCAGCCATTCATCCAGCGCCGGTTGCGATGTGATGGTGCGATAGTCGCGGGCAGGCGCCGAGAC
>JBARBX010000481.1:0-5159 GCA_049793535.1 Steroidobacteraceae bacterium
CAACCCGGCGATCGCCCAGCTAAAGGAGAAGGCCGAGGCGATGTTGCCGATCTGGAAGTTGCTGAGATGGAGGTCCGGCTGTATGAACGACGCCAGATAGCTGAAGACATTGCGATCGAAGAACACAACCCCGAAATTCGCGCTCAGCAATGCGACCAGCAGCCACTGGTAGCGGCCCATGGCAGGCGACGATGCCGCAGCCGCAGGCATCAGTGACGAATGGTGCACAGCGCGCCGCCGTCCACGGACCAGGCCGCGCCATTGACGAAGCTGGCCGCGGGCGACAGCAGAAACGCCACCGTCTCCCCCACTTCGCGCGGCTGGCCGATGCGCTCCTGCGGCGCGACCTTGCCCAAGGTGCGCTTGCCGAGTTCGACGTCGCCGTTGAACAAGGTCTTGATCATGGCCTCCAGCAAAGGGGTGTCAATAACCCCCGGCATCACCGCGTTGACGCGTACGCCGCGGGCGCCGACATCCGCGGCGGCCGTGCGCGTGAGCCCGATCACTCCGTGCTTGGTGGCGTTGTAGGCGCAGGCTCCGGCAAGCCCGCGCTCGCTGGCGATCGACCCGGTGTTGACCACTGCACCCGCGCCTTGAGAGAGCATCACCGGAATCACATACCGCATGCCCAAAAAGATGCTGCGCAAGTTCACCGCCATCAGACGATCGAATTCGGCCTCCTCGTAGCTCTCGATGGACGCCACCTTGCCTTCCGTGCCGGCGTTGTTGAACAGCCCGTCGATGCGCCCAAAGGACTTGCGCGCCGCCGCGACATACCCCTGCACCGCCTCCGACCGGCTGACATCGGCATGGAATATGTCGACCTGCGTGCCGAAAGCCGCGACCGCTGCGCGGCGCTGCTCGAGGCCGTCGCGATTGATGTCGACCAAGAGAATGTCGGCGCCCCTCGCCGCCAGCACGCAGGCGGTCGCATGCCCGATGCTGCCCGCGCCGCCCGTGACGATGATTTTCATGCCCGCAAGGTCCTTCATGGCGATTTCTCCAGAATTAAATCAGCAGCCCGTTCGGCCAGTGCATTGACCGGTATATTGGAGTTGCCCGCGATCACCGTGGGGATGACCGAGGCGTCCACCACGCGCAACGCCTCGACGCCTGTCACGCGCAGCGTCGCACCCACGACCTCGCCCAGGCGGCAGGTGCCGCAAGCGTGGTGCACGGTGACCAGCGACCGGCGGATGTGCGACTCGATTTGCACGCGCGTGGCGATCTCTGGCCCCGGCGAAGCCTCCACGCCGGCGAGCGGCGCGAATGGAGGCGCCGCCAGGATCGAACGCGCAGCCTCGAAGCCCCGCACCAGCACATCCATGTCGCCGGCATCGCCGAGGAAATTGAAATCGATATTCGGTGGGTCGTGCGGGTCGCGGCTCGCCAGCGTGACGCTGCCGCGGCTGAGCGGCCGCAGGTTGACGAAAATGATGCCATAACCATGGCCGCGCGGCAGCCAATGACCGTTCGCATTGCGATGCGCCGGCATGAAGATGATCTGCAGATCGGGACGATCAATGTCCGGCCTAGAACGCATGAAACCGTTGGCCTCGAATACATTGCTCGCCAGCGGGCCGCTGCGAAACAACAGATATTGCGCGGCTATGCGCACGCCGCGCGGCGCGGTACGCCAGGACAGGCCGTAGGATTCGGTATTGTCGGTGCGCACGGAAATCGACGCGGCAGGATGATCATGCAGATTTTTGCCGACCGCGGGCAGATCGAGCAACGGTGCCACCCCCAGGGATTGCAGCGCGGCGGCATCGCCAATGCCTGACAACTGCAGTAGCAGGGGTGAACCGTAGGCGCCGCAGGCGACGATGACCTCGCGGCGGGCCTGCAGGGCACTGCGCGCGCCGTCCCGCTCGATCTCCACGCCCGTGGCACGCCTGCCCGCGAACAGCACGCGGGTGACCAGCGCATCGGTCACGATCTTGAGATTCTCCCGGGATCGCACAGGATTGAGGTAGGCCGTCACACCGGACTCGCGCCGCCCGTTGCGGATGGCCGCCTGCCGCAGGCCGAAACCCTCCGGATCGCCGCCGTTGAAGTCGGCACAGCGCGGCAGGCCGAGAGTATCGGCCGCCGCGAGAAAGCGCCGCACCAACGGATTGGGATTGGGGATGTCGATGACATTGACCGGTCCGCCTCGATGGCGCTGCGGCGTGCGCGCCGCCTGATAGTTCTCCAGCCGCTGAAAATAGGGCAGAAGGTCGGCGTACGCCCAACCGGGCTGGCGCCATTCATCGTAGTCGCGCGGATGGCCGCGAAAATACACCATGCCGTTGATCGAGGAACAACCGCCGAGCACGCGGCCGCGCGGCACCGGCAGTACGCGGCCATCGACGTGCGGCTGCGGCAGCGTCTGGTAGCCCCAGGACTGGCGCGGATTGCCGATGGCTTTCGCCACCATCGCCGGCACATGGATCGCCGGGTCGTCGTCCGGCGGGCCGGCTTCAATCAGGGCGACCGTAACGTCCTCTTGGGCCGACAGGCGATTGGCCAGCACGCAGCCGGCGGTGCCGGCACCGGCGATCACGTAGTCGAAGATATCGCTGCGGCCGCTGTCCATCGCCGTCGGCGTCACGCGCCGCCGAACAGGGTCGCGACGTAGTGACTGTCCATGTATTCGCGGATGGCAAAGACCTTGCCGTCGCGGAGGTCGATGCTCCAGGCGTAGCGATTGTTGTACGGCCGGCCGTCGCGCAGCGTCCCCATGCCGCGCGACTCGCACATGACGGTGTCGCCGTTCGATACCATGCGGTCGACCGTGGTCTTCGGATCGCCGGGCAGAAACAAGCCGCGCACCGGCGCGAGAAACTCATCGACGATCGCATCGCGCGGCCCATGCACGCCGGCCCCGGGCACCCCCTCCACCATGGGCCGCCATGTGGCTTGCGGATGCAGGGTCGCGCGGATGGCCTCGAGGTCGCCGCTGCTCAAAATGCGGAAGAAATCGAGCACCATCTGCTCCTGCGGTGTGCGCGCGGTCAGCATGGGCTAACCCTGCTTTGCCTGATCGACCTCGGCAAACGCCTCGCGCGCAATGCGCGTGCTGTCGATGCCGGCCGGCACGCCGCAGTACACCGCCACCTGCAACAGCGCCTCGCGAATCTCCTCGCGAGTCAGCCCATTGCCGAGCGCCGCCTTGATGTGCAGTTTGAGTTCATGCGGCCGATTCAGGGCGCTGATCATCCCGATGTTGAGGAGACTGCGATCGCGCAGCGCGAGTCCGGGCCGCGTCCACACGTAACCCCAGCAGTATTCGGTCGAAAGCTCTTGCATCGGCCTGCTGAAGTCGTCGGCGGCCGCCATGGAGCGTTCCACATAGTCCGCGCCCAGCACCTGCTTGCGCAGCTTCATGCCTTCATCGAATCGATCCTGTCCCACGGCCTTACTCCTCTGTGTTGCCGATCCGGCAGCCCGCCCAGTCTTCTACGACCTTCACCAGTTCTGTGCAATCCGCGGTCGGGCCATAAATCCGGTGCGTAATGGATAACATCTGCCGCACCGCCGCGCCGACCACCATCGGCACGCCCAGTGCCTCGGCCTCCTCCAGGCACAGCCGCACGTCCTTGAACGACAGTGCATTGGCAAAGCCGAAATCGAATTTGCGATTCAGTACATGCTTCGGGATCTTGTCCTGGGTGGCACTGTTGCGCCCCGACGAGGCGTTGAGCACATCGAGCATCGTCGCCGGATCGACGCCGGCCTTCACGCCCATTGCGAGCGCTTCGGCGGCGATGGCAAGCGATGCCGCCGACATCAGGTTGTTGGCGAGCTTGACCGTCTGGCCGAGGCCCGGCTTATCGCCGAGAGGATAGACCTTGCCCAACACCTCGAGAAGCGGGCGAACCCGTTCCATGGCCGCCACCGGCCCCGAAGCCATGATGGTGAGACAGCCTGCGGCCGCGCCCTTCACACCCCCCGACACCGGCGCATCGATGGCGTCGATTCCACGCGGCGCAAGCAGCGCCGCAATCGCCTGCGCGGCGGCTGGGCCCGAGGTGGACAGGTCGACGAATACCTTGACCGTGGGCGTCGCGGCGAGCAGCCGCGCAGTCTCGCGCGCATCGGCGGGACCGGGCACACTGGCCATGGCCACCGTGCTCGAGCGGGCAGCATCCGCCACGGAGCCCGCGACCCTTGCGCCCAACGCCGCCAGCGGCGCCATGGCTCCGGCCACCGGATCGTAAATCGTCAGTTCATGCCCGGCCGCGATGAGCCGCGCCACCAGGCATGAACCCATGCGCCCCACGCCGATGAAGGCAATCTTTTCGCCCATCAGGAGCCTGCGAGATCCACGCGCACGGCATTGGCGAGCCCGGCGCGCGCCGGCGGGTAGCGCGCCAGCACCAATGGATCGTGCCCCGGAATGACATGCTGCGGCGAACTCGCCAGCGTCTCGATGGTCGCGAAGGCATCGAGATAGGCCGCAACATTGTCGACAATGGGAAACGGCCTCCGCTCGAGCCAGTTGGCGTAGAAATGCGCCGCGTCGGACGCCAGCACCACCCAGCCGCGCTGCGTGTGCACCCGTACAATTTGCAGGCCGCGCGTATGGCCGCCGACGCGGTGGAGGGTAATGCCCGGCGCGAGCTCGGCCGTACCATCGTGATACACCACACGCCCGGCGTAGAGCTTGCCTACCATGGCCTGCACATCGTGGGCCTCATAGGCCGAGCGCATGACGGCGTGGCACATCGCGCTGCCAGTGCAGAAAGCCATCTCCTCGGTCTGTAGATGGTAGCGGGCGCGTGGAAAGAGTTCGTGATTGCCCGCGTGATCGTAGTGCATGTGGCTCACGATGACATCGGTCACCTGCTCCGGGTCGACCCCCGCAGCCGCAAGCCCCGTCGCGACGGGCTGCACTAGCTGCCGGCCGCGCGCCGCGCCCATCGCCGCATCGAATCCGGTATCGAGCACAAAGCTGACATCGGGACCCTGGATCGTCCAGACGTAGTAGTCGAGCGGCATGGGGCCGTCGTGCTCGTCGCCGCCGATGAAGTTATGCCTGGCGGTACGCTCGAGATGGCCATAGCGGATCGCGCATATTTCATAATTGGCGAGCATGGCGCTATGCTCCCGTGATCCACCGCAACAAGCAACTCCAAGAGTGAACACAAACGTGACAACCGCGGACATCGTTACCG
>JBARBX010000482.1:0-3712 GCA_049793535.1 Steroidobacteraceae bacterium
GCGCCACGGCGGGCGGCGCCGCGCCGACCGGGGCGACAGCCAAGTGCAAGGACGGCACTTACTCGAAATCGCAACACCACAGCGGGACTTGCTCCAGCCACGGCGGCGTCGCCGAATGGCTGACGGCCCAGTAGCAATGCGCGGGGTGGGCGGTGGCGCGACCGCCCACCCTAAGCTACTCAGGCAGGCTACGGTGCAGCAGGGGCAGGAGCGTGGGCCAGACATTGTCCAGCAATTTCGGCTGTCCAAGCGAGTTCGGATGAATGCCATCGGCTTGCATGAGCGTGGGCTCGAGCGCGATGTCCTTGAGTAGGAAGGGCACCAGCGGCAGTTTCCTGTCGCGCGCCAGATCGCTGTAGCACAGCCGAAACTGCTCGGTGTATTCCAACCCGTAATTCGGCGGCATCCGCATTCCGAGCAGCAGCACCTTGGCGCCGGCCGCCACGCCCAAGTCAAGCATGCGCGCGAGATTGGCGCGCATCTGAGCGATCGGCAGCGCACGCAAGCCGTCGTTGCCGCCCAACTCCAGTATGACGATGCGGGGGTGATGCAAGGACAGTGCGCGCGGCAGTCGCGCGAGCCCGCCGGCGGTGGTCTCGCCGCTGACACTGGCGTTGACGACTTGGTAACCGTACTCTTGACCCTTGAGCCTCGTCTGCAGCAACGCCACCCAGCCCTGAGCTACGCGCTCCAGCCCGTAGCCCGCGCTGATGCTATCGCCGAACACGAGAATCACCGGTGTTTCGGCTTTGGCCGGACACCATGCAACGATCAACACGAACAGGACCAAAAGCCGCTTCACGGGCGCTCCTCAATGCAAGATCCAATAGTTCTCGAAGCGAAGAATGTATCCAAGACCGTCGCGAGTCCCGAGGGTCAGCTCACTATTCTCGCCGATGTGAGCCTCAGTGTGCGAACCGGGGAGACATTGGCCATCGTGGGCGCTTCAGGCGCAGGCAAATCCACCTTGTTGGCCTTGCTCGCGGGCCTCGATTCCCCGAGCACCGGCCGCGTGCTGATTGCAGGCGCGGACCTGACGGAACTCAATGAGGACGGCCGCGCCGCGATCCGCGGCAAGCACGTGGGGTTCGTGTTTCAGTCGTTTCATTTGATCCCTTCGCTCACCGCGCTCGAGAACGTCATGTTGCCCCTCGAACTCGTGCAAAGGCGCGATGCGCGGCAGGCTGCGGTGACCGCGCTCGCACAAGTGGGTTTGACACCGCGCCTCGCGCACTATCCAAAGCAATTGTCGGGCGGCGAACAGCAGCGCGTGGCGATTGCGCGCGCCTTCGTGACCCACCCTGCCGTGCTGTTCGCGGATGAGCCCACCGGCAATCTGGATACGGCGACCGGGCAGCGCATCGCCGACCTGTTGTTCGACCTCAATCGCAGCACGGGCAGCACCTTGGTGCTGGTCACCCATGACCGCGCGCTGGCGGGCCGCTGCCAGCGCATACTGGAACTCGACGCGGGTCACACGGTGAATTGATGCAAATTGCGCGCTTCGCGTTTCGCAACCTGTGGCGCGACCTCAAATCCGGCGAGCTCTCGGTGCTGTTGCTGGCCTTGACCGTGGCGGTGCTGTCCTTGACGGCGGTCGGCTTCTTCACCAGCCGAATATCGCAGGGAGTGCGAGCCCAGGCGGCCGAAGTGCTGGCGGCGGATCTGCGCCTCGAGTCCCCCACTCCGATCCCGGAGAAGTATTTTGCGGAAGCGCAGCGCCGCGGCTTGAAGAGCGCGCGAATTCTGACCTTTCCGACAGCCATATTCAGCGGCGATGTGAGCCAATTGGCCGCCCTCAACGCGGTCACCGCGGGCTACCCGTTGCGCGGCCACGTACGCATCGCCGACCGCCCTTTCGGCGTCGCACGGGCGACCACGCGCATCCCCGGACGCGGTGAAGCCTGGATCGATGCGCGCATCGTGGCGCAATTGAAGATAGCGCTCGGATCTCCCTTGAGAATCGGCACCGCCTCGTTTCGGGTCACCCAGGTGCTGGATTACCGTCCGGATCAGGGGACCGGCTTCGTGAACCTTGCGCCCGCCGCCTTGATCAACTATGACGACGTGGCATCGACCGAGCTGATCCAGCCGGGCAGCCGCGCGACCTACGCCGCCCTGTTCGCCGGGGCCGCGGAATCGATCAGCTCGTTTCGCGAATACCTGGTGTCGGCCAAGGCGCCGGGCGAACGACTGCGCGAGGTCGACGAGTCGAGCCGCCAGCTGAATTCCGCCATCGACCGTGCGAGCCGGTTCCTGAACCTTGCGAGCCTCGCCTCCGTCCTGCTTGCGGCGGTGGCGGTGGCCATGGGCGCCCGGCGCTATGCCACCCGGCACATCGATACCGTCGCATTGATGAAGTGCATGGGGGCCTCGCAGGCCTTCGTCCTCGCGATTTCCATCATCGAATTGTCGTTGCTCGCGGTCTTCGCGGTGGCTGTCGGCGCCGTACTCGGCTATCTGGCGCAGACCGGTCTCGCGTGGCTGCTGCGGGATCTCATACGCACCGAGTTGCCCCCGGCCTCTCTCGCGCCGCTGCCCATCGCGCTGGTCACCGTATTGGCCATGCTCATCGGGTTCGCCCTGCCGCCGCTGCTGCAGTTGAAAAGCACGCCGCCGGCCCGGGTGCTGCGCAAGAGCGTGAGCGCGGCGCCGCTGCGCTACGGCGCGAGCTACCTGCTCGCACTCGCCGCCCTGTGCGCGATCCTATGGAGCCTGGTGCGCGACGCCGAACTCGTGTTCTCCGTGCTCGCCGGCGTGTTGGGAGTGGGAGCGGTGCTCGCGCTGGCGGGTTTCGGCCTGGTGCGGCTCACGGGCCGGTTGCGCGGCGGAGTAGGAATCGCCTGGCGCTACGGGCTCGCCAATGTGTCGCGGCGGGGAGGAGACAGCGTCGTGCAAATCGTCGCCTTCGGGTTGGGGTTGATGGTGCTGTTGCTGCTGGCGGTGGTGCGCGGCGACCTGCTCGCCGATTGGCGGCACAGCCTGCCGAGCGACGTGCCGAATAATTTTCTGATCAATATTAGACCCGAGGAACGTCAATCCCTGCAGGATTTCCTGCGGTCGCACGGTATGGGGCAGCCGCAGATGTTTCCCATGGTGCGCGCGCGCATCACCGCCATCAATTCGCAACCCGCCGAGTCATTGAAGCCTAAGGGCGACTCCGGACGCGGATTCCTGGAGCGCGAGCAGAACCTGACCTGGTCTGCGGGATTGATGGAAGACAATCAATTGACCGCGGGGACTTGGTGGACGCGCGCCGATTGGGGCAAGCCCTGGGTCTCCATATCGACCGAGTATCAGGAGGCGCTGCACCTCAAGCTCCAGGATAAGATCACCTTCGATGTCGCCGGCGAAGCACTGACCGTGGAAGTGGCCAGCATCCGCAAGATTCGCTGGGACAGCTTCCGCCCGAATTTCTTTCTGGTGTTTCCGCCCGGGCTTCTGGACGGCGCGGCCGGCACTTACATGACCAGCGCCTATCTGACCCCCGCGCAGCGGCCGTCGCTGGTCGATCTCGTGCGCCAGTTTCCGACCGTCTCGGTATTCGACGTCGACGCCATTCTCAAGCAAATCCGCGAGATCATGGATCGCGCATCGCTCGCGGTGCAGTATGTCTTCCTGTTCACCCTGGCGGCGGGAGTCGTCGTGCTGCTGGCGGCGGTGCAGTCGACGCGCGACGAACGCCGCTATGAGAGCGCCATGCTGCGTACGC
>JBARBX010000483.1:0-1619 GCA_049793535.1 Steroidobacteraceae bacterium
AGCCGGGCGGATTCTTCAGACGCATGCGCGAGGATGACGGCACCTGGCTCGGACACGTGCTCGAGCACGTCGCCATCGAGCTTCAGAACATGGCCGGCGAGGCAGTCACTTTCGGTAAGACGCGCGCCGCGGGGCCCGCCGGGGTCTATACCGTCGTCTACGAATATGCGCAGCGCGATGAGGGCATCGCCGCGGGCGACCTCGGGCTCAGACTGCTGTGCTCGCTGCTGCCGGCGGCGTTGCGCCCCGCCGATTCGGTACCCGCGGACTGGAGTTGGGCGGCGGCGCGCGATGAATTCATCCGCTTCGCACAACGGCGCGCGCTCGGGCCGTCGACTTCCGCTCTGGTGCGCGCGGCGGAGAAGCAAGACATCCCCTGGCTGCGTCTGAACGATCAATCGCTGGTGCAGCTCGGCCACGGCAAGTTCCAGCAGCGCATACAGGCGACCGTCACCGGCCGCACCTCGCATATCGCGGTCGAGTTGGCCAGCGACAAGGAAGAGACCAACAAGATTTTGGCGACCCTCGGACTGCCGGTGCCCAAGCAAGAGCTGGTGCAGAACGAAAGGCAGGCGGTCCGCGCCGCGCAGCGCATCGGCTTTCCGGTGGTGACCAAACCCTACAACGGCAACCACGGCCGCGGCATCTCCATTCGGCTGACCACCGATGAGGAGGTGTCGCAGGGATTTACCGTGGCGCGCGAGCATTCCCGATCGGTGATCGTCGAGACCTTTCTGGAAGGCGACGATCATCGCCTGTTGGTGGTCAACGGTGAGCTGGTCGCGGCGACACGGCGCACCCCGGGCCATGTTGTCGGCGACGGTGCGCACACGATCGTGCAGTTGATCGAGATCGTGAATCAGGATCCGCGCCGCGGTGTCGGGCACGAGAAGGTGCTGACGCGTTTGGAGCTCGACGCACAGGCCGAGAAAATGCTCGGTCGAGGGGCCCTCACCGCGGAATCCGTGCCGGCTGCCGGCCAAGTCGTCTATCTGCGCTCCACCGCGAACCTTTCGACGGGCGGTACCGCGACCGACGTCACCGACGTCATCCACCCCGACAATCGGGAGATGGCGGAGCGCGCGGTCCGCGCCATCGGACTCGATGTGGGCGGCGTGGATTTCCTGTCGAAGGACATCACGGAAAGCTACCGCACCATCGGCGGCGGCATCTGCGAGGTGAACGCCGCACCCGGCTTTCGCATGCACGTGGCCCCGAGCGAAGGCAAGGGACGCGACGTGGCCGCGCCCGTGGTCAGCATGCTGTTCCCGCCCGGCGCCGCGGCGCGGGTGCCGATCGCGGCGATCACCGGCACCAACGGCAAGACCACCACGGCACGGATGCTCGCGCACATCACCAAAATGAGCGGCTATACGCCGGGGTTGACCACCACCGACGGCGTCTACATCGACGGCCAGCGCACGGTGCAGGGGGATATGACGGGGCCCATGTCGGCGCGCATGGTGCTGGCCGATCCGCAGATCGATATCGCGATTCTTGAAACCGCGCGGGGCGGCTTGCTGCGCGCCGGCATGGGAGTGCGCGAAGTCAACGTGGGCGGCGTGCTCAATGTGCAGTCCGACCATCTGGGCTTGAAGGGCATCGATACGCTCGAGCAG
>JBARBX010000484.1:0-7112 GCA_049793535.1 Steroidobacteraceae bacterium
GGTGCAAGAGGTCGCGGTCAATCACATCCGGCACGGCAGCGTTTACGATGTGGAATTTCGCATGCTGCACAAGAGTGGGCATTACGAATGGGTGCGCTCGCGCGCCCAGGCCGAGCGTGCCGCCGACGGCACGCCCTTGCGCCTGGCGGGCTCGACCCAGCTCATCACTGACCGCAAGCGCGCCGAGCAGGCCACCTTGGATGCCAAGCTGGCGGCAGAGGCGGCCAATCGTGCCAAGAGCAACTTCCTGGCCAACTTGAGCCATGAAATCCGCACGCCCATGAACGGCGTCATCGGCATGTCGCAGATCCTGTCGGAAACCACGCTCGACACCACGCAGCGCGAATACGTGGACATCATCCGCGCCAGCGCCAAGGCGCTGCTGTCGCTGATCAACGATGTGCTCGACCTGTCGAAGATCGAGGCCGATCGCCTGGAACTCGAGCAGGTGAACTTCGACTTGCGCGACGTGCTGTTCGAGACCATTGCCGCCACTGCCCTGCAGTCGGCGGTGAAGGGCATCGAGTTGATCGTCGACATCGGCACCGAAGTGCCGGTGCTGGCACGCGGCGATCCGGGGCGCCTGCGCCAGATCATCGTGAACCTGGTCGGCAATGCCATCAAGTTTACGCACGAAGGGCATGTGGTGCTCGATGTGAGCGTGGCGGCGCGCGCGGGCTCGCGCCTCACCCTGCAGATCGAGGTCACCGACACCGGCATCGGCATTCCCGCCGACCGCCTCGACCGGCTGTTCAAGACCTTCTCGCAAATCGATTCCTCCACCACCCGCCACTACGGCGGCACGGGCTTAGGGCTGTCCATCGTCAAACGCCTTGCCGAATTGATGGGCGGCAATGTCGGGGTGTACAGCGAAGCCGGGCGCGGCTCGAGCTTCTGGGTCACCATCGTGGTGGATGCGCTGGAAGAGCAGCCCTACCGTGAGCCCATAGGCTTAGGTAGGCGCATCCTGATCGTCGATGACATCGTCGCGAGCTGCGACAGTCTGGCGGGCAAGCTCGGCCTGTCGCTGTTCGAGACGGTCGCGGTGGGCAGTGTGGACGAGGCTTGGGAGCAGCTAGAGAAGGGAACTGGTTTCGACCTGGTGCTGGCCGATGAGCTCATGCCCATGAAGGGCGGCCTGGAACTACTCGCGGCGATGCGCGGCGATGCACGCTACGCCACCCTGCCGTTTATTCTCCTGTCCCTGTTCGGAGTGGAACAGGATTCGGCTGAATGGGCGCACCGGCCGGACGCCGTGGCCCTCAAGCCCATCCGCGCCGTCGCCTTGAGCGCGCTCGTCGACCAGGTGCTGACCGGCAAGCTGCCGGGCAAGGCCAACCAGGTGCAGGCGCCGCAGGCCAAGCCCACCTTCAGCGGCCGCCGCCTGCTGTTGGTCGAGGACAACCCGGTCAATCAGCGCGTGGCGCAGCGCGTGCTGCAGAAGCTCGCCGCCGACGTGACCATTGCCAACAACGGCGCCGAGGCCTTGGAGCGCCTGGCCGAGTCGAGCTTCGATGCGGTGTTGATGGACTGCCAGATGCCGGTCATGGACGGCTTCACGGCCACGCGCCGCATTCGCGAGTCCGAGCGCCTGAGCGGCCGCGGCAAGCGCCTGCCCATCATCGCGCTCACCGCGAACGTCATGAGCGAGGATCGCGAGAACTGCATCGCCGCCGGCATGGACGCGCACTTGGGAAAACCCATCGAGCCCGCGCAGTTGATCGATTGCCTCGGGCGCTACCTGAAGCCTGACGTCGTCGAGCCCGCAGTCGACATGAGCGCGCTGCGCGAGCTCACGGGCGGGGACGCCGAGTTCGAGCGGGAACTGGTCCAGACCTTCATCAGCAGCGGCGACAAATGCCTGGCCGAGATCCTCAACGCGCATCGCGCCCGTGATCTCGAGACCATCGGCAAGCGCGCGCATGCGCTCAAAGGGGCGAGCGCCAACATTCACGCCTCGGGACTTGCGGCCGCGGCGTCCAGCCTGGAGAGCGCGGCGCGTGCGAATTCCGCCGGTGAAATCGACGGCTTGGTGCAGGAGCTGACCGAGAAGCTGCAGGCCGTCAACGCGGAGCTGCAAAAGGCCGGGTGATCGGGAGTCGAGGCCGCGGGCTTAAGCCTAGCCGTGCGCCACCAAGCCGAGAGAGACGGCGATTTCCTGCCCGACGGTGCGATTGCGGCCGGCCTCTTTGCCGCGGTACAAACATTCGTCCGCGGTTTTTATCAAGGTATCCACTTTGAGCAAGAGATCGGGTCCGCTCGGACCGGTCGATGCCACGCCGAAGGTCACCGTCACCGTGGCATCCCCGGTACGGGTGGAGAACGGAGTGGCGGCAATCATGTTGCGAATCTTCTCCGCCACCGCCATCGCCCCCTCGTACGGGGTTTCCGGCAGCACGATGATGAATTCCTCACCGCCGTAGCGCGCCACCCAATCGCTGTTGGAGCGGATGGATTTCTGCGCGCGCGCCGTGAACTGCTGCAGCACTTCGTCTCCGGCCGAGTGACCGCGCTCGTCGTTGATGGTCTTGAAATGATCGATGTCGCACATGAGCACAGAGAGGGGATAGGCGTAGCGGCGGCAGCGCTCGAGCTCGCGCGGCAACTGTTCCATGAGATAGCGGCGATTGTAGGTGCCCGTGAGGGCGTCGGTGATCGACAGAATCCGGTTGCGCTGGTTCGCGACCCGCAGCGAATGTTCGAGATTCAAAATGCGCCGGCCGGCATTCAAGCGCGCGATCAATTCGGGCTCGTGCACGGGCTTGACCAGGTAGTCGTCCGCGCCCGCCTCGAGACCGGCGATGATGTGCTCCTTGGAGTCGCGCGCGGTCAGCAGCAGCGCATACACATAGCCGTCGAGCTGCATGTTGCGCACGGCCTTGCACAGGGCGATACCGTCCATTTCCGGCATCTCCCAGTCGGTCACCAGCATGGGGTAGTAGCGCAGGGTCATCGCATCGAGCGCCTGCGAGCCGTTCGCGACCGCGTCGACCTCATACCCGGCTTTTTTGAGAAAGCGGGTCATGAGCATCCGGGTCACCGGATCGTCCTCGGCGAGCAAAATCGTCGAAGGTGGTTCGACTGTGAGGGAAGTCACAGAATCCAGCTCAGACACGTTCGGCAACCCTCGCCCGCTTTCTAGTACATGGGGATATCGGCGCATCGCCCTTTGACTTGACACATGATAAAGCGTCTTATTCTAGATCTCCGCGCGACCGCCCAAGGCAGATACTTGCAGGAATTGTGAGCTGTTCGGTCAGGCATCTGCCTATTCGAGACGCAAATCCATCAAGGGCCCACCCCCGCGGACCGATACTTGGGGATGGCTGATCCACCACCGCCGCGCAGCAATCCCGCCGCGCCCGCGAGCGACACGCCCGCCGGCACCGACGGGTTATGGGGCCTGGTTCTGTGGAAGGGCTCCGCCTGGTTCAGCGATTGGTTCTACCAACGGCTGCAATGGCCGACCGCCGTCAAGCACACGCGTCTGGAGGACCTGAAGCAGAATCTGCCGGACGGCGCCTGGGAGACACTGCTGGCCGCAATCCGCGCCCACCTCGAGCAGGGAACGCCCTTGGATGCGGAGCTGCGGGTGCAATCGAATGCCGGCCGGATCGAGTGGTGGCAGGTCACCGGCGCCGTCGAGCACAATATAGGCGGGCAACCGGTGTATTTGGCGGCCCGCATGCGCGACGTCAGCGCCGAACCGCGCCGCGGCGCCCCGGGCGATCAGAAGCCCTAAGGCTTAAGAGCCGCCGCTGCCCTCGGCGGGGGATTCCTTCGCCGCCTGACCGGCACTTTCGCGGCCGGTGAACCAATTCACGGCGTACTGCACGAGCTGAGTCCCGGTCGAGAGGTTCAGCTTGCGCTTGATGCGCTGGCGGTGCGACTCGATGGTCTTGATGCTCAAATTCAGGGACTGCGCAGTCTCGCGCGTGCTCATACCCTTGCCGATCATGTGCAGAATCTGCAGCTCGCGATTGCTCAGGCGGTCGATCGGATTGGCCGATATGTACGCCCCGCCGGCGGCAAACTTCTGAATCATGTTGTTGCCGACGGCCTCGGACACATAGATGCCGCCGTCGAGGACCCGGCGCAAAGAGGCGAGGAACTGCTCGCTGGCCGCCTGTTTCATGATGTAGCCGTTGGCGCCCGCCGACAGCATGCGCTCGGCATAAATGGTCTCATCGTGCATGGACAGCACCAGGATCGGCAGCTGCGGATGATGCGCGCGCACGTCGCGCACCAGCTCGATGCCGTCGCCCTGTTTCAGGCTGATGTCGGCGATCACCACATCGGGATTCAATTCCTTGATGGCGATCCGCGCATCGCGGGCGGATTCCGCCTCGCCACAAACCACGAGATCCTCTTCGTTTTCCATGACCCGGCGCAGGCCCTGGCGAACGATGGGGTGATCGTCGACGATCAATACCCGCCGGACCTTGCGCTTACTATTGTTGGATCCCGATTGGGAAGCTGGCGAACGTGCCCAGGTGTTGCTGGCGGCCATCAACATTCACTCCTTAGATGAGTGGGCCGAGTAAGGGCGGCCTTCAACGTTTGCTCCCCGATCACCCGCACCACGGTGCCCCGCGGCTTCCTGGGAACAATCTCGAATTTCGCACCAATTATACCAGCACGATACTTCATAATATTCATTCCCATGCCAGAATATGGCGTTGCGGGCGGGGTTATGCCCTCCCCGTCATCGCTGACAACCAGCAAAAACGCCTGGCGGGACGCCGAAACAGCAATTTCGATGCGAGACCCGTGCCCATGGCGCGCCGCGTTGGTCAACGCCTCTTGTGCAATGCGATAGATATGGTTGGCTTCGGCTTCGCTGAAATGAACGTCCGGCGCCACCTCCCATACGACGTCAACCTCGAGACCGTACAAAGTGCGGCTGCGCGCAGCCAGCTCCTGCAGCGCCGGGGCCAGACCTCCCGTGTCGCGTACCGGCAGCAGACCGCGCGCCAGCGAACGAGCATTGTCGATCGATCGGCTCACCACGTCCGCGATCTCATGGATCGACTCCACCGCGTCTGGACAGCGCTCCTGCACTCGACCTGCAAGTCCCCTTAACATGAGTGCCACGCCGGTCAGCTCCTGGCCCAATCCATCGTGCAAGTCACGGCCGATGTCACGGCGTTCGCGGCCCGCCACATCGAGGATTTCCTGTTCCCGGCGCCTGCGCCGATCCGTGACCTCCAGCGACAGCACCACCAGACCGATGACACCGCGAATTCCTTTTAACGGTTGAAGGTCGACCTCGAACCAACGCGATGGCCCCTCCGGGGAGACCACTTCCACCGCCTCGTCATGAAACGGGCAGCCCTGCAGCGCGCGGGCGTAAGCGTCCAGTTGTAGCGAGGAGGTGGGAGTCAGCCAGAGCGCGGAAGTCCCCAGCACCGCGCCGTCCGTTGCCGCGGCGCTCGAGCGCAGCGCACTCGCATTGGCGTAGGTCACCTTCAAGTCCGCGTCCAGAATCAGCACTTCCGGCGGCAGATTCTCGACAGCCTCAATCAGGTCGAAGACAGGGCCCGAGGGTGCAAATGTGAGCATGACGGGGCGCTGGCCTGGAGCCGTCGGCAGCGGCCTGATGTCCGTCAAGGCGGATGCCTCACCCTGCGCCGAGCGCCAGGACAGAACACAACTCACCGGGGATGGCGTCTCCGCCAAGTTCGCCACGATGCTTTCGATCGTCGCCACCGATGCAGCCGTCATCCATCGATGGAGTTGGATCTCCACCAACTCAATCGCATCAGCGGGCTCGCGCAGATATCGCCGTGCTGCAGCATTGGCAAGCACCACTGGCAGATGTTTCTGCCGGGCGTCAAACACAACCACCGCATCGCGCAGGCTATCGAGAGCAGTGTCGGCCAAGACGCGATACGAACTGCCTACGTGCCTTAGATAATCCGGAGATGTCGCCATCCTTCCTTGCTCCGGTCAAACAGAGATCCTTGTCTGCTAATTTATACACCCTCTACTGACTCAGAAAATGCCCGGGCCAAATTTTGCGGGATACCCTCAATGCAGAGTCTGGATACCGGCCGCCTGGCGGAGCAGGCCGTCACTTCTTGAACAGATCGTCGAGCGCCGATTTCGCCCGCGCTAGCGCCTCAGTGTCTTTGGCGACGTAGGCGCCGACCTTGGGCTTGAAGTGATCGCAGAAATTTGCCTCGTCCTTTTTGCGCACCTCCTCCGCCGTCGGCTCCTTGCAATGCTTGGCGTACGAGGTGTCGTACTCCACGCACATCTTGCAGACGTGCAACTCCGCGTTGCATGCCTTGCAGACGTCGAGCCGGCGGAGCGGCAAACTGAGTTCGGCAAGAGAGGCGCCGCAGCGCCAACAGACGAGGGAGTGTGGCATCTAGGACTCAGACTCTATTTGCGCGAAGCCGCAGCAATTGATCCGTTGTGGATCGTATTGACTGAGGATTTTCTTTTGACGTGCAGCAGTTTTCAAACCGCGAAATGGCGGTCGTCAGTAATTACGATAAGCCTGCTCTCTGCAAAATCGAAATCGCGGCGTCCGCCGTCGATCTGAGTGCCTATAAACCGCTACCCGTTTGGCCTTGCACTTTCTTTAGTCCACTGCCCGTCTGGCCAGCCGCGGCGAAGCCGCTACCAGTCTGACCCGCAGCAGCAAATCCACTTCCTGTTTGACCTTGGATCTTCACGAGCCCGCTGCCAGTTTGGCCTGCCGCAGCGAAGCCGCTACCCGTCTGGCCCGCAGCAGCAAATCCACTTCCTGTTTGACCTTGGATCTTCACGAGCCCGCTGCCAGTTTGGCCAGCTGCGGCGAAGCCACTTCCTGTTTGACCTTGGATCTTCACGAAGCCGCTGCCAGTTTGGCCGGCCGCGGCGAAACCACTACCGGTCTGCCCTTGGGTTTTCACGAAGCCGCTACCTGTCTGGCCCGCAGCAGCAAATCCACTTCCTGTTTGACCTTGGATCTTAACGAAACCACTGCCGGTCTGGCCGGCCGCGGCGAAACCACTACCGGTCTGCCCTTGGGTTTTCACGAATCCTCTACCCGTCTGGCCCGCGGTCGCGAAGCCACTGCCCGTCTGACCTTGGGTCTTCACGAAGCCGCTGCCAGTTTGGCC
>JBARBX010000485.1:0-2909 GCA_049793535.1 Steroidobacteraceae bacterium
GGGTGCGCTCGAGTACTTCCGCGATGCGCTTGGTATTGACGAATACCATGGTGCGGCGCGCGTCGATTCGGCGCAGGAGACCCATCAGCAGGGGAATCTTTTCTTCCGTGGCAGGGAAGTAGAGCACCTGCTTCACGCTATCCACCGTCATCTTGTCCGGTTCGATGCGGATCAGCTCCGGGTTATTCATGTGCTCGTAGGCGAGTTCCATCACACGGTGCGACAACGTGGCCGAAAACATCATGGTCAGGCGCAATGTCGGATGCGGCAGGCGCCGCAAAATGAAGCGAATATCCTTGATAAAACCGAGATCGAACATGCGGTCGGCCTCGTCCATGACCGCCACTTGAATATGGCGCAGATCGAACACATGTTGCTTGAAGTAGTCGATGATGCGCCCGGGCGTGCCGATCAACACATCGACGCCCTCCTCGAGAATGCGCCGCTGCTTTTCGTAGTCCACGCCGCCGAAGACGATGGCGAGCTTCAGATGGGTGTACTTCCCGATGCCGAGTGCATCGGAGTGAATTTGCACCGCGAGTTCGCGCGTCGGCGCGATGACGATGGCGCGCGGCGCATTTTGCGGCTTGTTCGCGGCGGGCGGCTCGGTCAGCAGCCGGTTGAAGAGCGCGATCAGGAATGCCGCCGTCTTGCCGGTGCCGGTTTGCGCCTGACCCGCCACATCGCGGCCGGCGAGCGCCACGGGCAGTGTCTGGGCCTGAATGGGGGTGCAGCGGGTATAGCCCAGTTCGGCAATGCCCCGCTTCAAGGATTCGGCGATGTGGAGGGATTCGAACGTGAGCTGACTGAGATGGGCGTCTGACATTTTCTCTATGTGAATTGCAGAAACTTGCAAAATAATGGGGACCGGATAACAATACAGTCAATCCGGAGCCGGTCTATCCGCTCCCATCAACCGTATCATCGGTACCCTTTTAAGGTAATCAAGACCGCTAAAGCCGCTGTATTGTGCCCGAACGGCCGCGCATCGTCACTTCGCATGAGTGCCGGCTGTAATTCTCCACCACCAACCCGCCATCCAATTTTCAAACGAATCTCCAAAAGGAGGTATTTCCGCAGTGAGTAACCCCAGTATCGTTCACACGAGTGACGCCACGTTCGACAAGGACGTATTGAAGTCCGACAAGCCCGTATTGCTCGATTTCTGGGCGGAATGGTGCGGACCGTGCAAGATGATCGCCCCCATCCTCGATGAGATCGCGGACCAATACAAAGACAAGATCCGGATCGCCAAGCTCAACATCGACGACAACCCGGCGACACCACCCAAATTCAACATACGCGGCATTCCGACGCTCATTCTGTTCAAGAACGGCACCGTGGAGGCCCAGAAAGTCGGAGCGGTAACCAAATCGCAGCTCGCGGCCTTTCTGGACAGCAACCTGTGAGGGGCTACCTGGGCAATCAATCGCGCGGCGGCGGCCAGGGCGGCGGGCAGCAGGGAGGCGGCCAGGGCGGCGGGCGCTCCAATCGCTCCAATCGCGGACCGCGCAACGACAATCGCAACGGCAACACCAACGGCGGCAGGCCTCCGCAGGAAGACTACGGCGACTTGCCGGAGGGCGGCGATGACCTAGAGATCATCGCGCCGACCGACCTCGCGCGCAGCCGCAGCTCGATGAATCTGACCGAGCTCAAGAAGCGGCCGATCAGCGATCTGGTCAAGCTGGCCGAGACCATGGGCCTCGAAAACATGGGCCGCTCGCGCAAGCAGGACATCATCTTCGGCGTGCTCAAGGCGCATGCGCGCAAGGGCGAGGACATCTACGGCGACGGAGTCCTGGAGATTCTGCAGGACGGCTTCGGTTTCCTGCGCTCATCCGACTCGAGCTACCTGGCAGGCCCCGACGACATCTACGTGTCGCCCAGCCAGATTCGCCGCTTCAATTTGCGCACCGGCGACTCCATATCCGGATTGATCAGGCCGCCCAAGGACGGCGAGCGCTATTTCGCGCTGCTGAAGGTCGGCGAGATCAACTATGATTCGCCCGAGAGCTCGCGCGGCAAGGTGCTGTTCGAGAACTTGACGCCGCTGCATCCCACCGAGCGCCTGAAGCTCGAACGGGGCAACGGCTCGACCGAGGATTTGACGGCCCGGGCCATCGATCTGGTGGCGCCGATCGGCAAGGGCCAGCGCGGCCTCATCGTCTCGCCGCCGAAAGCGGGCAAGACCATGTTGCTGCAGAATATCGCGACCGCGATCACGGCCAATCACCCGGAGGTGTACCTCATCGTGCTGCTCATCGACGAGCGGCCCGAGGAAGTGACCGAGATGGCGCGCACGGTGAAGGGCGAAGTCGTCTCGTCCACCTTCGATGAACCGGCGAGCCGCCACGTGCAAGTAGCCGAGATGGTGATCGAAAAGGCCAAGCGGTTGGTCGAGCACAAGAAGGACGTGGTCATTCTGCTCGACTCCATCACGCGTCTGGCGCGCGCCTACAACACCGTGGTACCGAGCTCTGGCAAGGTGCTCACCGGCGGCGTGGACGCCAATGCGCTGCAGCGGCCGAAGCGCTTCGTCGGCGCCGCGCGCAACATCGAGGAGGGCGGCAGCCTGACGATTCTCGCCACGGCGCTGGTCGACACCGGCTCCAAGATGGACGACGTCATCTTCGAGGAGTTCAAGGGCACCGGCAATTCGGAAATCCATTTGGATCGCCGCATATCCGAGAAGCGGGTCTTCCCGTCCATCAACATCAACCGCTCGGGCACCCGCAAGGAAGAGCTCATCACCGAACCTTCGGAGCTGTCCAAGATGTGGATTCTGCGCAAGCTGCTGCACCCCATGGACGAGCTGGCCGCCATCGAGTTCCTGTTGGACAAGATGAAGGACACCAAGACGAATGCGGACTTCTTCGACGCGATGAAGAGGTAGGCCCATGCATTGG
>JBARBX010000486.1:0-6279 GCA_049793535.1 Steroidobacteraceae bacterium
GTTGAGCGTCGAGTTTCAGGCGGGCGGCAAGGCGTATAGCGAAATCATATTCTTCCAAGACAAGCGATCCCTGGACGAATTCGAAACCGGTAAATTTGAATTTGCGGCCGGCGCCAGCGCCGTCGCCATCAGGACGGCAGCCTCTGCGAGCGTCGGCACCGATCGCGCCTCGTCGGAAGCGAGTGGTGGAAAAAACAGTGCCACGACCAATGGCGATTACCAGACTGGCATGGCAGTGTTTACCATCGCCAAGGGCGGCCTCATGTTCGCTGCAGATATTTCCGGCGAGAAGTTTGCTTACACCGAACGGCCGGGAAAATAGCCGCGCGGTAGCGGGAAATGAAGCGCCGGTCGCTCCTAGAATTTCTTGCCGCGCACAAACCGCCTGAATCTGCGCATGGTGCGTTTGGCCCATGGTAGGGAATACAACGCGCGCTGCTCGCGTGCGGTGTGCTTTTCAAGATTCCACGGGTAGTCGCGGGTAAACACCCGATCACGGCGGGCCTTGACGGAGTAGCCGAGTATGTATGCGCGGCGCGGCTGGTCGCTGCTGTTGACCCCGGCACTGTGAAGCGTACGAGACAGGTGAATCACTGCATCACCCGCACGCATCGGAATCGCGACGCAATTTGTCAGATCCGGTATCGAAATTGTCTCCAATCCGTGGATTCGCGGATCGTTGTGCGGGCTTCTATGCGGATATAACGGCCCAAGGTTGCTGCCGCGAATGTATCGCATGCAGCCGCTTTCAACCGTTACATCTTGCAAGGGCATCCAGATGGAGATTGATTCCAGAACGCCTGAACCCTTGCGATGAAATGCGTCGTCCTGGTGCCACGGCGTAGCCGCGCCGTTAAACGGAGGCTTGCTGATGGCATGCTCCAAATCATTCTCAAGTTTCGGCCCGAGAATCTGTTCGGCGATCGAGCGGGCGCTTGAGGCCAGCGTTGACCGCCGCAAAAGCGGCTCGTATTGGGAAGGCCGTAAAAGCTGCGGCAGTGCCAGCTCCTGCTCCGGACTATCCGGCCCGATCATGTCAAATAGTTCGCCCGTATCCCAGCCCCGCCGCTCGGCGAACAGGCGGTCGAAAAGCACGCGAAGCGACGCGATCTCTGCATCCGAGGACAAGCCTTCGACCAAAAGGAAACCGTCTCGACGAAACGCGAGGAGCTGCTCTTCACTCAAATGCGGCCCGGAATCACCCACGAGAGCTGAGTTACTTGAGCGATCGTCCGCGTGTTCGGCCACTTGCCCCATAGTCAAGCGCACCTCAGCTAAACCAGTAGGCGATTCCCCGCATTTCAATGCTGGCGCGGGGGGACACGCCCTTCGGACAGGAGGGGTCGTCGAAGGCCGAATGCGGGACGCAGTGCGGCTTGGCTGGATCTGAGTCATTGGTCTTGAAAATGATGGTCTCGTCGCGGGTCATGTCCGAGAAGTAGCACCAGCGATGCGCTGAGTTGTGCCGCACAACCCATCCCTCGAACGACCATTCGGGCTTGTCCTTGGCATCGAAAACCGCATCGGCGCAGATCAGATCGGCAAGCGCGACGCTACGCGCGTCGCACAATGCCAGCGGAATATCTTGCGGGGGAGGGGACAAGGCCCGCCAGACGTTGTAATGGGCAAACCGCCGCAGGCCGCGTCCCATGGTCTTGGGCATCGAACGGTGCGCAAACTGTTCGGCCGTCGCGTCGGAAATATCGACATGGATGAATCGGGCGGGTAGGGAATTGAAATATTTACCAGCATCCTTCGACCCTTCCCCGAATCGCAACACCCCGGGACTGGGGACGGCAACATAGTCTGCCCCGGTCACTCCCAGCAATAGGCGCTCGATTTCCTGCGGATGGACCCGGGCAACCTCGGAGGCGTCTTTGAAGTCGACGATGTCACTTGTATGTGCAACCAGCTCAAAGCCTTCGCGGCCAAGCGAGGGAGCTGCAAGGCGCCTGCGTGCATCTTCTATGGCTATCCGGCGCGGATCGAGCGCGAGAAGATCCCGGGAATGGTCGTTGGCATAGTAACGCGGCCGCTGCGCCATCTCGCCGATGTAATTGACCAGGCCTTCGACCGAGCGGGACGCCATGCTGGGATATATTATGCTCCGCGAGGGCTCATTTCACCTTGATGCCTTCGACCTGGATACGCAGCAGCACCTCCTGCTTGAATCCGTACTGTTGACCATAATTCACGCCAAAGTCGGCTCGGTTGAACGTACCGCTGGCATCCGCCCCGCAAACCTGTTTCTTCAGCATGGGATGCTCAAAGCACTTGAAGGAATTGATGGTAAGCGTCACGGGCTTGGTGATACCGTGAAGAGTCAAGACTCCGGCAACGGTTCTTGGCGCGCCATTGGCGAATTCGACGAATCTCCCCTTGTACTCCGCGGTTGGGAATTTCGAGACATCCAGCATCTCGGGGCTCGATACATGTTCGTTGAGCTTGTCATGCGCGAAATCGATCGTTGCGGTGTCGATGACGACATCGACTGTTCCCGTCTTGGCCACAGGATCGATCTCGACGGTGCCGCTGGTTTTCTTGAACGTACCTCGCCAGATGGACAGGCCCCCGAAATGATCCACTTCGAAGCTGGGGTGGGTGTGGTCGGGATCCAAACTGTAAGTCGTGGGTGCAGCCGCTGCCGATGTCACACCTAGGATCAAGAGCAGCGGGGCAAGATGGTTTTTCATAGGGCGCCGCATGCTCATGCCGCCAACGCCGCGATATTTGCGCGCGCCTTCAACATGGCCGCCTCTCTGGCTTCCGCTCCCAGCGCCAGGCCTTCCGCTCGGACGATGCTGACATCGGTCAAACCGATGAAAGACAGCACGCCGGTGAGATAGCTCTCATGGTGCTCGAGCGCCGCCGCGGGAGAACCTGCTGCGTACACACTGCCGCGCGAGGATGCGATGAATACTTTCTTGTTCTTCAGCAAGCCTTCAGCGCCATTCGCGCCGTAACGGAAGGTCTTCCCGGCAACGACGACGCGGTCGATCCACGCTTTCAACTGGCTGGGAATCGAAAAGTTGTACATGGGGGCGCCGATCACAATGATGTCGGCGGCAAAGAGTTCCTCCAGGTAGACGCCGCCCTTCACCAGGTCGGCACCGAGCGCGGAGTCCTCCACCGCGCCGCCTTGCCAGGCTGCCAAGTGAGCCGACGACAGGTGCAAGGCTGCATCGGCCGCCAGATCCCGGTACGTCACGTGGACGTCGGGGCGCAGCGCAACTTGTCTTGCGACGATTTCCGCCGACAGCGCACGGCTGGCTGAATGGGTTCCGAGAACGCTGGAATCGATGTGAAGGAGTTGCATGATGGTCAAACCTCGTTGGCGAAAACCGAAACCGAGTACTATCCTGCGCCCGCGGTTCTCCTATGAATAGCCGTTATTTTTCGATATTATCCATCGGTATTTCCGATATATGGGAGGCAACCCATGCTGGATGGCGTCTCTTTGGACCAATTGAAGGCCTTCATCGCCGCAGTTGATGAGGGTAGTTTCTCGGCCGGCGCGCGCCGACTGCATCGTGCGCAGTCTGCGGTGAGTGAGCTGGTCAGCAACCTGGAAGCACAACTGGGGGTGGTTCTTTTTGATCGGTCCGAGCGCTACCCAAAACTGACCCCCGCAGGCGTTCAGTTGGTTGCCGATGCGCGCAGTGTGGTGGCCAACGTCGATCTGCTGAAGGCGCGCGCGCGGGGAATTTCCGGGGGCCTCGAGTCCGAGCTTTCAGCCGTCGTCGACGTGCTGTTTCCGATTGAGGCGATTGCTGAATCGGCGATGGAATTCAGGGATCGATTTCCTCGCACGCCGCTGCGGCTGTACGTCGAGGGACTCGGTGGCGCTTACGAACCCGTACTCGACGGTCGCTGCAGTTTGGGTGTCGTCGGCTCCCTACCCATCGTGCCGGACTCCATGACTCCGGAACGATTGCGTGGGGTCGACATGGTCATGGTCGCCGCGCGCGGGCATCCGCTCGCGACGTTCAACGCCGTCATTCCAAAAACGGAACTCGCCAAACACGTGCAACTCGTGCTGACCGACAGAACCGACCTGACGGCCGGGCGCGAGTTCGGGGTGATGTCGCCGCTCACGTGGCGACTGGGCGACTTATTTGCAAAGCACGCATTCCTTCTCAAGGGGCTGGGCTGGGGCGGCATGCCGGGGCACGCGGTGAAGGAGGATCTACGAGAAGGGCGGCTCGTTAAGCTGTCGATTGAAGATTTGCCGGAGGAAGGGCTGATACTGCCGATGTCGGCTGTGTATTTGACGGCGAAACCACCCGGGCCTGCGGGTCGCTGGCTCATCGAGCGATTGAAGCAGTGTTCCAGTGGTCGTGCGTGAAAGTTGTACAATCATCACATCAGCGGCAAGTTGAGCACACCGCCTCATGCAGACTGATCCCTTCGCGGCACTGTTCGATCAGAACGCAGACCAGTGGGCCCGGCAGGGGCCCATGATCCTCTCGGATTTCACGGCCCGGCCGCTGGTACTGCGGGAACTCGCGCCGGTGACGGGCAAGCATGTACTGGATCTGGGGTGCGGAGAAGGATACGTTGCGCGTCTGGTCGCGCAGGCTGGCGCCGGCTCGGTATTCGGCATCGATATCTCCGGCGAGATGATGGGGCGTGCACAGGCTGCCGCGAGCGGTGCGCCGTGCCCGATGACTTTCGAATGCGGCAATGCCGCGCATTTTCAGAATTTTCCGCGCAAGCAATTCGACCGGGTGATTGCCGTGTTCATGGTCAGCTATTTGAACTGCGCTGAAATGACCGAGGTATTCCGGACCGTGCATTCTCGCCTGGCTCCGGGCGGTCGTTTCGTTTTCACGGTACCGCACCCATTTCTGCCCTATATCCGCCCTTTGGAGAAGCCCGTCTACTTCGACTCAAAGGGACGAGGCTACTTTGCCGGTGTCGATGAGTCCTATGAAGGATTCATCTGGAGACGGGACGGCAAGGCCGTTCCGGTGAGTTACATGCACAAGACGTTTGCCGATTATTTCAACGCACTGGCCGCCGCCGGGTTCCAGACCCTTCCCAAAATCATTGAACTGAAGGTAACCGAGGAGCACCTGACTCTGGACCGAGAGTTTGTCGAAGGTGCGGTGGGTTATCCGCTGCAGGTGCTGTTTCGCATTGATGCGCCGGAGGCTCTAAGACCATGAGCAAGTTCGTCATACAACCCCACTTCAGGTTGCAGGAATGGGTGGCCGAGGAAAAGGGCTACTTCACCGCGGAAGGCCTCGACTACCTGTTCAACGAAGAGGTGCGGGCGACGGACGGCAAGGTGCACGACAAGGGCCAGAAGGTCGGCGCCTATCAGTCGTTCGAGTCCGGCCGCGCCTCCGATGTGAGCTGCGCGTGTCACTGGACGGTCAACGTCGCCGCCTCCAAAGGGTTGGGCAAACTCTATCCGGAAGCCTATTCAGTGGCACCGGCAGGAATTTTCGTACCTGCGGATTCCGCCATCCGCCATCCTGCGGATCTGGCGGGCGTGCCGATTTCCGTGGGCTACCAGTCAGGCAGCCACTATTCGAGCATTCAGTCTCTGGAACAGTACCTGCCGGCGGACAGAATCCATTTGTCCTTCAACCACGGCATGCTCTTCAAGCGCATGCAGCTACTGATCGACGCTGAGATTCCGGCGGCTGCACTGTTCAGCGGTCCCTACTACTTCGTGGAGCAGCTCGGGTTTCGCAAGATCATCGACACCACGTTCATGATCGCCACCATGATTACCGGCAACACGGAGCCGGCCGAGCTGCGCAAGTACTTCCGTGCGCTGCAACGAGCTCAGCGCGATATCGATCTACGGCCCGAAGCCTACACGCACTACTATCAAAAGGAGTTCCCTGTGCGCTACCACCCGACCATGGACACGAAGCGATGGGGGCCGGGTGAGCGCATCGTGTTCGAGCCGTATACCGAGGAGGCCTTCAACCGCTCGCGCGAGTGGATTGCGCAGCACGAGATCTTCGGATCGGATGGGCTCGGCGACGGCACGTACGAGTCTGCAATCTGTCAGCCGGCCCTCTGAATCAAACCAACGTCGTCGGGTGCGGTGGAGTTAATGCGTGGACTGACTGCGTGCGCGTGCATGCTTTTCTGTCCGTAGGGGCGCAACGTGGCCTTCGCCTCGACGGGGGTTCCTTGCAGCCAGGTCTGATAATCCCGGCGCCGCAAGATGGCAGGCATCCGGCCGTCGGTGTTGGCGACAGCCATCATCAGCTCGTTCGGCGGCACGCAAACGATCGAGCAGATCTCGGTGACGTCGTC
>JBARBX010000487.1:0-3793 GCA_049793535.1 Steroidobacteraceae bacterium
CCGGGGTCTCCGTGCCGGAGAAGCGATGAAGAAAACTCCGTCCCGCCGTGCGCCGTGGTTCGAAGTGCGGCATTCCCCCATCCACGGCTACGGCGTGTTTGCCGCGCGCCGCATCCGCAAGGGCACGACCATCGTCGAGTACCTGGGCGACCGTGTGAGCCATGCGCAGGCGGACGAGCGCTACCAGGACAAGAGCGCGGACGACAACCACACGTTCCTGTTCACCGTGGACGCGAGGACGGTGATCGACGCCGGCGTGGGCGGCAACGAGGCTCGCTACATCAACCACGCCTGCGATCCGAATTGCGAGAGCGCCACCGAAAATCGACGCGTCTTCATCCGCGCGATACGCACCATACAGCCGGGCGAGGAACTGTCCTACGACTACCTGATCCAGCGTGACAGCGACGATGCCCCGAATATCGACGAGGTGTACGCATGCCGCTGCGGAGCCAAGAGTTGCCGCGGCTCCATGCTGGAGGCGCCGAAGAAACCACGCAAATTGGTCCACCGCGCTCCGAGCCGGATCGCGGCGGCAGGGACGGCACGCAAGAGGGTGGCGCGGCGCGGCGTCGCCGGCCGCTCGCAGAGACGCGGGCGTTAGGGCGATGCCGTCGATGGCCGCGGTCCCGTGACCATCGATGCGGCATTGAGGCAGGGCGGCGTTGCGGTTCGGGATGAGTTCCTGGCACCGGCAGCCGTCCGCACTCTGCTCGACTGCGCGCATCTGCGCCGCGAACGCGGGGATTTTCATGCGGCGCACATCGGCGGCCGCGCAGGCGTGCAGCGCCGCCAGGAGATTCGCGGAGATTTCACTTGCTGGATAATCCCGCCGCTGCTGGCGGCGGAGCAGGCCTTGCTGGACGAGCTGGAGCGCCTGCGGCTCGACCTCAATCGCGAAGCCATGCTTGGCTTGTTCGAACTGGAACTGCACTACGCGTGGTATCCCCCCGGAGCCGGGTACGCTCGCCACCTCGATCAGCCGCTGGGACGCGCGCAACGCCAGCTTTCGCTGGTGCTGTACTTGAACGAGGGCTGGACGCCGGGGGCGGGCGGCGAGCTGCGGATTTTCGATGCCGCCGGCGGCCATCGTGATATTGAGCCGGTCGCGGGGCGCCTGGCCTGCTTCCTGACGGCGGGCCGCGAGCATGGGGTGCTGCCGACGCTGCGTGACCGGTTGAGCATCAGCGGATGGTTCCGGGCCCGGGAGTGAGGTCCAATGTCATCGACAACCACCACACTGGTTTATGACGGCGATTGCGGCATCTGCGCCTACTGGGTGAACTATTGGCGGGAGCTGACCTCCGAGCGTGTCGTCTTTCGTCCCTACCAGGAGGCCGCGATGGATTTTCCGTCCATCCCGCCAGAGGCCTTTCAGCGAGCGATTCAACTGATAGAGCCCGATGGGCGCGTGTATTCGGGGGCGGCCGCCGCTTTCCGCGTGCTGCGTGCTGCGCCGGGGCGCGCGCCGTGGTGGTGGTGCTACTCGCATCTGCCCGGTTTCGCGGCGCTGAGCGAATGGGCGTATGCATTCTTCGCCCGCCGCCGCCGCCTGCTCAACGGCGTTACGAAATTGCTGTGGGGATCGACACTCGAGGCGGAGCGCTACACGCTGGTGAGCTGGGTGTTCCTGCGCCTGTTCGGCGCCATCTACCTGGCCGCGTTCGCCTCGCTCGCGGTGCAGATCTTGGGATTGGTCGGCCATGCGGGAATCCTGCCGGCGCGCGACTACTTCGAAGCGGCGCACCGCGCTCTTGGCGACTCGGCGTACCGGGTTCTGCCCACGTTGTTCTGGGTGAACTCGGGCGATACGGCCTTGGTCGCCGGCACCATCGCCGGTGTACTGCTGGCAATGCTGGTCATCGTCGATCGATGGACGCGGCCGGCGCTCATCGCTCTGTTCGTACTCTATCTGTCGTATGTCTATGCCGGGCAGGAATTCATGAGCTTTCAGTGGGACACGCTGCTGCTCGAGACGGGATTTCTGGCCATATTCCTCACGGGTGGATCGAGGGTTGTCATCTGGCTGTTCCGCTGGCTGGTGTTTCGCTTCATGTTTCTGTCCGGCATCGTCAAGCTTCTATCCGGGGATCCGACCTGGCATGCCTTGACGGCCCTCGAGTATCACTTCTGGACGCAGCCGCTGCCGACTCCGCTCGCCTGGTATGCCGCGCAATTGCCATCCTGGGCGCTCATCGGCGGGACGGCCGCCGCTCTGTCCGTGGAGCTCGGTGCGGTGTTTCTGATCTTTCTGCCGCGCCGTGCGCGGGCCCTGGCCGCGGGTTGCGTGCTGTTGCTGGAATTATTGATTTCACTGACCGGCAACTACAACTTCTTCAACCTGCTCACCCTGTTGTTGTGCGTCTTTTTGCTCGACGACGCCGCGCTGCGGCGCTTCACCCCGCGGCGGCTGCAACCGCTGGCGCAAAACCGTGCACCCATCCCTGGGCGCATGGCAACCGTCGCCGCGGCCGTGCTCGCGCTCATCATCCTGCCCGTAGGGCTCAACCGGATCTGGCAGACGGTTGCGCATGCCGACTTGCCCGGACTCGGCACTCTCACGCGCGCGATCTCGCCCCTGTTCATCGTCAACCCCTATGGGTTATTCGCCGTGATGACTGTTACCCGGCCCGAGATCGTCATCGAGGGTTCGGCCGACGGGCAGGAGTGGCGTGAATATGTGTTCCGCTACAAACCGGGGCCGGTGTCGCGCGCCCCCCTGTGGAATATCCCGCACCAACCGCGGCTCGATTGGCAGATGTGGTTCGCCGCCCTCGGCCCGCTGAGAGACAGTCCCTGGACCGTGAGCCTGATGTGGTGCCTTCTCAAGGGAAGCCCGCCCGTGCTGGCATTGCTGGAGGCCAACCCATTCCCCGGCAGTCCACCCAAGTATGTGCGCGCACAACTCTACGACTATCGTTTCGCGGATCGGCGCACTCACTGGAAGACAGGCGAATGGTGGGTTCGATGGCCGGAGGGGCTGTGGTTTCCGCAGGTCAGCCTGAGCGATTTCAGGCGCCTAAGCCGTCGCGGGGCCGCAGCGCCGGATGGGAATCCGGGGTGACTGAAGTCGGACCGGCCCAGATCGGCCTGGCCGGATCGATACCCTGGGTCAAATCGAAGCGCAGTTCCTTCAGACCGTAGTCGATGGATATCTTCGAGAATTGCCGCAGGATATTCATCCCGATCAGCAGTGCCGGAGTATTCCGCAATCCCCATACATCGAACACCTGAAAATCGGCGATCACGAGCGGGCAGTCGGTGAAGTTCAGCTCCGTCAAGCGGATCTTGTCGACCATGGTCACGTCGCCCAGGATTTCGCCGCCCGTGACGTCGGTCAACGAGACGACATCGATTGAGTAATGCGCAGGCGCGCGACGGTGGAGGGCCGCGAGCAGCGCGGCATTGCCGGCCGATACTTCGGCGCCCGTATCGATGAAGGCGGTCGCGGCCACGCCGTCGACCGTACAGTCGACCGCCCGCAAGTGCCCCGACGATCCTGACGCGCGCACGCGTGTCTCATTGGACCGCACCCAAAATGCGCTGAATTTTGAACGGGGCTCGGTGACCTGCAAGGTGTGATTCTTGAAGTCCAGGGTTACCCGGTGATGATCGAGCGTGTCGAGACCGAGATACCCGTCGGCCTCGAGCATCGAACGCGGCAATACCGGCACGATCAATTGCGTGCACCTGACCGCACCGAATGACAAATCATGCAGGGTCACGGTATCCGTGGCCACGGCGCGCACCACCCCTTCCATCATGACCCGCTGGCCGCGCAACAGGCCGAGAT
>JBARBX010000488.1:0-4254 GCA_049793535.1 Steroidobacteraceae bacterium
CCGACAGACTATTGCGACTTCGGAGCCACCGGCAGTGTCGCGTCGGTCACGATTATCCACACCGCAGCAGCCGGCGTATCCGGTTGGATATTGCCAAAGTACCAAGTTGTGGGGATTACTTACGCACCGCCGGGCGCGAAAAGCACTGCTACCTATGTCAACGGATTTTTGAGCGGTACCGCAAACTCGAGTTCCGCGACTACCAAGGCAAGTGTCACAGAGACCGACACGTTGACCAGCGGTTTTGATCTGTTCGGCATTCTCAATGGCCTGGGCACTACGACATTTTCTGCCGGGTGGACGCAGACTCAAAGCAGCTCCAATTCCATTTCGATCACCCAGCAATATTCGACCGGACTTGTCGTGCCCGGACCGCCGCTCAATAGTCTCGGCGTCGACCATGATTACGACACGGTGTTCATTTGGCTCAATCCGGCGGTCAATTTGACCATCTACGGCACGCGCGCGGTAGCCGTCACTGGTTTCAATTGGGATGCTCGTGATACGGTCACTGGCATGGACGTGATAGGTCTCACGATTGGGCAGTTGCGCGGAACACAGGCGATTAGCACCGCAACTCTGGCTAGATTGGAACGTACCTGGGACAGCAGTCTCGGAGCTCTCACGTCGGCGGATTATCTGGCCATTGCAGCTACCGACATCTTCTACACGACCCCGTCGTTCAATCCCAATACGGACAGCACGCACCGATTCGAACAGCCGAATGGCATCGATCTTATTTTTAACTATGTCCCGTCGGCGACGGCCGTGCAGGAAACCTTTACGTCTTCTTATTCGAGTACGAGCATGGCGGGCCAGACCGCCAGTGAAGAGTACTCCGTGGGCTATTCGATCGAAGGCGGCGCGGGCGTTTCCTTCATTGTCGCGCTCAGTGGAACTTTCAAGTTTGCCGGGACCCTGACTTATACCAACCAGTGGAGCAGCAGCGTCACGAGCGGCAAGACTCAAACCGCCAACTTCGCGATTGTTGAACCTTTGACGAGCGACGGCTACAACGGCCCGACTGCTATGCAGATATGGAAAGACAATATCTACGGAACCTTCATGTACTATCCGGAGAACTAGGGACCGAGTGCAGTGCGCCGGTGCCCGGATTTTAACCGGGCGCCAGCGCACTCGCTACCGGCCTGCGCGCTACGGCTCTGGCCGGGGTGGACTCTCACCACCTGGGCCTCGTCGCGCTTTTCCCAGCGCGACGTTTCGCGTCGCACTCAGAACTTGAATCCGACCTTGATGCCGAGGACCCGCGGCCGCAGCGGTACTTGCGCCTGGATAAACTGTCCGGAGGTCGTGAACAAGCTTGCATCGGAGTTGCTCAGGTTCTGGCCGTAGGCCTGGACGGACCACTGGTCCTTGGCGACATTGAAGGCCGCATCATACGTGGTGTAGGCCGGCTGGTCGTAGCGCAGCCATGACGTGGTCGGCACGGTGACTCCTGCGCCGGACTGGAAGCTGCTCGGCTCGTTCTGCATGTCGCCGACATGCTGCGCGCCGACCGAGAAGAACATCTTGTAATCCTTGAATTGCCAGTCGTAGCGCGCCCGCACGTTGTACTCGATGGTCGGCGAAAAGGCCGGCGTTGCACCGACGCTGCCGAGCGGGTTTTGCAGGGGCACATTCTCGCTCAGGGTGGGCGACCAGACCTGCGTGATGCAGGCCCCGATCGGTGTCGGGTTGCCCGGATTCGACGACGTAAGGCACGGCGAGTTGGTCTCCTTGGCATTGTTGTGCGAAATCGAACCCTGCAGCGTCAAGCCGTCGGTGACCCGCGCGACGAGCTGCAGCTCGGCCCCCTTGATGCGATAGTCGGGTCCCGCCACGCCGAACGTGGTGTTGCCGAAGATGGGCGGGTTGTAGATCAGCGTCTGGACGTTCTTCCAGTCCATGACGTACGCCGAGCCGTTGACCAGAAGACGGTGGTCCAGCCACTCCGTCTTCCAGCCAATCTCGTTGTTGACCAGCGTGTCCGGCGGATACGTATAGGGCTTGTTGTACTGCTTGACGAGATTCGGGTTCGCATCCGGGCCGACCGTCGGCAATCCCGTCGCCGGGTCCACGTCGATCTTGACCTCGGCGCTGTCCTTGCGGTTGCCGGCGCCCGGACGGAAGCCCTGCGAGAAGGTGTAGTAAACCATCGCGTCCTGGGTGACATGCCAGGTCAGATTGCCGCGGCTCTTGAACCCGGTGTAGTCCGCATCATGCGTCGCATCGGTGAGCGCACTGCCCACGCAGGTGCCGTTCGGAATACCCGCGCACCCGGTGCTGGTGGAGTACTGCGAGCCGTGAAAGGTTTCCTTATAGTCGTAGTAGCGTGTTCCGGCGGTCAAGGTCAGAACCTTCGGGATCAGGTCGAAATCGATCGACGTAAAGAACGCCAACTGCTTGTAGCCGCGCTCGAGGTCCTCGCCGAACGCGACATCTTGGTTGCGCTCGGTCGGATCGATCGCCGCATACCCGGGAGCGGGAATCACGTTGGCGGTACACACCTGGGTGCCCGCCTGGTAGAGCAGGAGGTTCGCGGGAGTACAGGACGGGAACGACTTGTACAGGAAGTTCATGTCGTCCTTGATGTCGAAGTCCTCCCAGAACGCGCCGACGAGGCCGCGCAGCCGCCAGTCGTCGGGGGTGCTGAGCCGCAACTCGTGGCTCTGATGCGTGGTTTCGACATGGTCCTGCCAGGACGAGACCGGCGAGTAGCAGGTGAGCGGTCCCACGCCGTGGCCCATGAGGGCCGCGCCGCCGCCGCAGGTGTAGTAGAAGCCACCCGCCGAGCGCGCGTAGTTGGTGTAATCCATCGCATTGTCGATGGTGCGGTCGAGGTAGCCGCCGGTGTACACCAGCTTTAAGTCGCCGACCTTGCCGTTGACGGTCCAGGAGGTGTTCTCCCACTTGTCCTTGTCGTAGGAGGGCGTGAACGAAGTCTCCTGCCAGGGCCCAAGCGGGGTCTCTTGCGAGCCGAGCGGGAATTGCTCGTCGACGCCCTCCGCGTCCATGTACTGGTAACTCTGCTGGATGAGCACGTTCCAATCGGAATTGACCTGCCAGAGCAGCGAGGCACGGATGCCCTGGTAGGTCACCGGGTTCTGCGCCCGCGCCGCGATCGAGTAGTTGTTGGCGGTGGCCGCGTCCGCCGGGTAAGGGATGTGATAGGAAATGGTGCCTGGATCGGTCGGGAAGCGCGTGAATTGGCTCGGCACGTTGTCGATGGAGCCGCCGCGGCGATCGTTGTAGATGACCGCACGAACCGCCAGTGTATCCGCGATCAGCGGCACATTGAGCACCGCGGTGATCGCGGAGTTCGGATCGCCATGGGCGGTCGTTCCATAGGAGGCGTCGGCGCTGCCCTCGGTGACATTCAACTTCGGCTTGTTGGTGATGTAGCGGATCGCGCCCGCCTCGGCGCCGCCCCCGAACAGCGTACCCTGGGGACCCTCGAGCACTTCGATGCGTTCCATGTCCGCCATGTACACGTCGACATTGCGCGCCGGGAAGGCCATCGATTGATCGTCGAGGTAGGTCGCAACGTTGGGAAACGGATCGATTGCCGCGCTCGACTGGTTGCCGGCAAATCCCGCACTCATGCCGCGCATGTAGATGTTGCCCTGGCCTGGTCCGTTGGAGCTGAAGGTCACGTTCGGCAGGTACTTGAGCACGTCATCGAAGGTCGTCACGTTCAACTGAGCGAGTTGCTCGCCCGTCATTGCCTGGATGGTGATGGGCACGTTTTGGATGGACTCAGTGCGGCGCTGCGCGGTGACTACGATTTCCTCGATTCCCGATGCGCTGGTGTCGGTATCGCTCGATGCGGCCGCGGTGGCCGCCCAAGACGCCCCTGCGTATCCGCTGAGCACGGCCGAAATCGCAAGGCTAAGCTTCTGATTGGTATTCAAATGACTCTCCCTAAAGGGTCAGGCAAGACAGACAAACAAAGAATGGCGCAGCGAGGGCATCGCCACGCGCCCGAGCCTCCATACATCCCTACTTCGGCCCGCCAATTCCCCGCTGCGTAGTTTGTACGCAGCGCAGATTACATATTTATGACAGTACTATGACTCAATAGCGACGCCCCGTTCAAGTGCCTCCCTGCCGGGGGCCGGGCGGCGAGGCGAGACACGCAATTCCGCGTATCTTGTGCTACCAATGGCGGCCCTCGCCGATCGACTAAGGGGCTGGCCCAGAATGAAGACGATAGTGGAACCCGCGCGTTCCCTTGATGTGGTGTTGGAAACCGAC
>JBARBX010000489.1:0-8276 GCA_049793535.1 Steroidobacteraceae bacterium
TGAAGCCTGAGCTGACCCGCGTAAATTCGACCGGTGCACGCAGAAAGGCTTTGCGCATCGGCGCGCCGTCCGGACTGTAGTAGCCGGCCTGCCCGGTGTCGGACACGAAGCGTACCGCGCGATACACCTTGCCGGCGTTGACGAACTCGGCGGCCAGCACTTCGCCGTCACGCAGATATTTCCCGTCTTGGTAGATTTGCTCGTAGACGGCGGTGAAGCGGTCGCCTTCGCGGATGTCCAGCACGAAGTCGATGTCCCAGGCAAAAACATTGGCGAGTTTCAGCGCCACGGTGTCCGAGATATCGGCCGCCTCCGCCGCCTGAAACAGCGACGAATCGATGACGGCGGTGGCGGTGCGGATTCGCGTCTCGATCGGGTTGTCGATCATCTTGGCTGCGAAGCCCTCGTTCTTGCGCACCACGGTCAGGGTTTGGGTTTCGCTCACCTTGCGCGTCAGCTCCCTGATTTCGCCATCGGCGTGCGTGACCTTGATGGCATCCCCGGGTTTTAGAAAATCCAGACTCTGGCGAATGCCCGGCAATTGCCGGATTGCGGCAAGATCGGCCGTATCCAGCGCCATGCGGCGAAAAATGGCGTCCAAGGTGTCGTTCCGGGTGACGATCACCTCGATCGTCGAGCCCACGCTCGCTTGCTGCGTCGTGACCGGAGCGCTCGCTTGCGCGGGACTCTGCGGCGCACTCCGAGGCGGGCCGCCGGCGGCCGGCGCGCCAGGGTAGATCAGCGGCGCCGGGGCGTAGACCGCGGTGGTCGGGGTATCGCGAGCGGCATGCCAAAGAATCAGCGCGGCACTCGCTGCGGCCGCGAAAGGTGCCAGGCGAGTCATCAACTCTTTGAATCGTCGAGATAAATTTGAAATTCTTGGATTGTTGCGGTGCACCAGCATATCCTGACGAATGGCCATGTAGGCTAGTCGCGAGCACCGGCGCGGTCAATCGCAACGCACGGGAGTTGAGAATCAGTCGGCCGGCGGCAAGAGCTTGGCGACTTCATCGGCCGGGATGGGGCGGCTGAATAGAAAGCCCTGCGCTTCGGCGCAGCCCAGTTCCAGCAGCCGCGCCGCTTGCTCTTCGGTTTCGACTCCTTCGGCAACCACATCGATCTTCAACGCGCGCGCGAGATTGATGATGGTCGAGACGATGGCCATGTGCTCGGCGCTCATGGTCATGCCGACGACGAAGGCGCGATCGATCTTGAGGGCGTCCAGCGGCAATTGCGCAATCTGGCTCAGGCCCGAATAGCCGGTGCCGAAGTCGTCCATGAACACCTGTACGCCGGCCTCACGCAAACGTTGCAGCTTTTGCATGTTTGCTCCGGTGTTCTCGGCAACCATGCTCTCGGTGATCTCCACGTCGATGCCGGACGCATGGGGCAGGACGGGACCCAGCGCCGCCAGCACCGTTGCGGCGAAGTTGTGCTGCCGAAGCTGTACTTCGGAGACGTTCACGGCAACGCGCGGCACATCCAGGCGCGCGAGTTTCCACTTCGCCGTGTCGGCAACCGCTTGTTCGAACACCCACCGGCCGACTTCCACGATCATCCCGGACTCTTCGAGCAGAGGCACGAAGTCGGCCGGCGACACCAGGCCGTATTCAGGGTCCTGCCAGCGGATCAGCGCTTCCAGCCCGCGTATCCGCCGCGTGGCCAGATCGACTTTCGTCTGATAGTGCAGTACGAATTCGTTCTGATTCACGGCCTTGCGCAAGCGGCTTTCCAGGCGAAGACGCTGGGCAACCCGCGAGTTGATCTCCGCGGAGTAAAAGAGATACGAGGCGGCCGCGTCCTTGGCCCGCTTGAGGGCGGCTTCGGCGTTGAGGAACAGGCCTTCCGCCGTATCAGCGTCCCCGGGATAGAGGGCAATGCCGATTTTCACCGTGGTGCGAAGTTCGATGTCCTCGATCACCAGCGGCTCTGCAAATGAATTGACGATCCACTCGTCGATCCAGCGCGCCACCTGTGTCCCGGGAAGATTGGGAACGACGACGGCGAAGCGATCGCCGCTGATGCGCGCCGGCGTCGCGGATTCACTGATGGTGCGTTTCAGCCGGTTCGCAAGTTCCTTGAGGACGCGGTCGCCGGCGGAGCGGCCGAGAGTGTCGTTGACCCGCTTGAAGCGCCGCAAGTCGATGATCATGACCGCGAGCTGGCGCCGTTCGGCGCGCGCCGACTGCAGCGATTGCGCCAGGCGATCGAAAAACAATTGGCGATTGGCGAGGCCGGTCAGCGTGTCGTAGTAGGAGACATAGGTGAGCCTCTCTTCCTTGCCGATGTAGTCGAGCGCGAAGGAGATGTCGCCCGCAAGGTCTTTGAGCAGCCGCAGCTCCTCGAAATCGAAGAATCCGGTTTCCGTCGCATACAGCACCAGCACGCCCACCGGCTGATCCTCGACGAGCAGCGGCATTGCCACCTGCGACCGATAGCCGCGCACCAGCGCTTCCTGCTTCAGCGGCGAATCGTCCGCGGCCTCGATGTCGTTCACCACCGCCATGCGCATCTGGCGAAGCGCCTCGCCGACAGGTCCTGGATCGTCCTCGCGGTCCGCGAGCGAGCGGTCCATCTCCCGCAAATACCCTTGTTCGAAGCCCTCCCAGACCAGCGGCTTTGCTTTCATCGCGCCGTTCTCCACCAGGCCTATCCAGGCCATCCGGAAGCCGCCCTCCTGTACGGCGATACGGCAGGTCTCGCGCAGCAGTTCGCGGCGCTCGCGAACGCGCACGATGGCCGAGTTGATGCCGCCGAGCACCGCCTGTATGCGGCTCAACCGCGCAATGCGCTCCTGCTGCGTTCTGTGATGCGTGATGTCGCGCGCCACGCCGCGGAAGCCGATGACGTTTCCGGCCTGGTCGAGCAGCGGCAGGGCATTGCTGTCGATCCAGCGAATGCCGCCGGCGGCATGGCGCAGGTGCAGCACCCAGTCGCGCCAACCGCGCTTTTCCCTCGTTCCGCGTTCGAGCTGCTGGGTGACGGATTGACGGATGTTTTCGGATACCAGGTCGAGGCAGTGCGTCCCGATCATCCGGTCCGGCGCAATGCCGAGGATGGCCTCCACCGCCGGGCTGCAGAAGGTATAAAGGCCGTCCGCGTCGATTTCCCAGATCCATTCCTGAGTGGCCTCGGCAATGGAGCGAAACCTCTCTTCGCTGGCCCGCAGCGCCTGCTCCGTGCGAACTCGGTCGGTGATGTCCTGGATCTGATAGATGAAATAGTGCGGTTCGCCCGTCTGCAGCCAGACGAGCGAACCGCTCAACTGGGTCCATACCACGCAGCCATCCTTGCGGACGTAGCGTTTGTTGGTTTGATAGGTCTCGATCTCACGCGCGAGCATTTGCCGCACTTGAGCGGCATCGGCGTCCCGGTCATCCGGATACGTGATCGACTGGACGTCGGTGGCGAGCAATTCGCTCTCGTCGTAGCCCACGATGGCGCACAGCGCGGGATTGACGCTGAGCCAACGGCCGTTCGGCTCGACCAAGGCCATGCCGACGGAGGAGAAATGCATGGCGAAGCGAAACTTCTCCTCGCTCTCTTCAAGTTTGCGCTGCGCCCAGCGCCGGGCATCGCGGTCTTCGGCCTCGCGCAACGCCCGCTCGATCGCCGGTACCAGCCGCGCCCGATTCTCCTTGAGCACATAGTCCACGGCGCCCTGCTGCAGGGCATGGATGGCGCGTTCCTCGCCGATCGTTCCGGAGACGAATATGAAAGGTATGTCGGGCCGATGCATTTGGGCGACGCGCAGCGCCTCGGTGCCGTCGAAGCCCGGCAGGCTGTAGTCGGACAGAATGAGGTCCGGCTCGAAGGTCCGGAGCGCTTCCTCGAAATCGTCGCCGGTGTCCACGCGGCGGCTGACGATGGACAGGCCGCGCATGCGCATTTCCCGCAGCAGGATCTCCGCGTCCTCGATGCGGTCCTCGACCAGCAGCACCTTGATTTTCCGACGGTTGTCCATCAGGAGCCTGTCTTAAGTATTCCTTGCGGGCCCGGTTGGTGCGTGATTCATGACCGCCCAATAAAGCCCGGCCTTGGTGATGACGCTGGTGAAGGCGGTGAATTCGACCGGCTTGACCAGATAGCTGTTGACGCCCAGCCGATAGCTTTCGGCGACGTCCTGTTCTTCCGCCGACGAGGTCAGGACCACGACCGGAATGACTCTCGTTCGCTCGTCGGCCTTCAGGCGCCGCAGAACGTCGATACCGCCCAGCCTCGGCATCTTGAGGTCGAGCAGAACCAGCCGCGGCTGGGCGCCGCGGCGCTGGGCGAACGCACCCTCGCGAAACAGAAACTCCAAGGCTTCGACCCCGTCGCGAACCCGCATCACCTTGTTCACCACGCCGCCCTTGCGCAGCGCGCGCAGGACCAATTCCGCGTCGGCCTCGCTGTCTTCGACCAGCAGAATTTCCACCACCTCGAAGTCATCCATTGCGCTCTCCTCTGGGCAGCGCGAACGAGAATACCGCGCCGTGGTTCACCTTGCCTTCGGCCCACACCCGTCCGCCGTGCCGGCTGACCACCCGATGCACGATGGCAAGTCCGACGCCCGTGCCGCGAAATTCGTCGGCGCGGTGCAGGCGCTGGAAAACACCGAAGAGCTTTTCCGCATAGTCCATATTGAAGCCCACGCCGTTGTCGCGGACCGAGTACTGGTTCTCCGATCCGACTTCGCAACCGCTGACTTCGATGCGCGGGCGGGGGGTCTTGCTGCTGTACTTGATCGCGTTGGAGATCAGGTTGGCCCACACCTGGCGGAGCAGTCCCGGGTCTCCCCGGGCCGCGGGCAGCGCACCGACCTCGATCCGCGGAGCACTTTCGGGGTGATCGATCTTGCCGAGCGCGTTTGCGTCGAGGGCCTCGGCGACGACCTCGCGCACCAGGGAATCGATGTTGACGTCGCAGGCGGCCACCGGCTGGCGGCCCAGCCGGGAAAAAGCCAGCAGATCGTCGATGAGCACGCCCATGCGCCGGCTGTTCTCGCGTATCACACCCAGATAGCGCCGTCCCTCGGCGTCGAGCCGCTCGTGGTAGTCCTCCTCGAGCATCAGTGCGAAACCGTCGACGGCGCGCAGCGGCGCCCGCAGGTCGTGAGAGACGGAGTAGCTGAAACTCTCGAGCTCCTTGTTGGTCGCTTCGAGCTGCGCGGCGTTCGCTCGCAGCTCCTCGTTCAAATCCCGAACCGCGTGCTCGGCGCGCTTGCGTTCGGTGATGTCCACCGAGATTCCCAGCAGAAATTGCGGCTCACCCGCTGCATCGAGCACGGGCAGCTTCATCGTGTGCAGCGTTCTCGCGCCTTGCAGCCGCGTATGAATGGATTCCTCGGAAATGTCGACCACCCGGCCGGAGGCGAGCGCCTCGTGATCTCTGGCCATGAAGAAGTCGGCCTCCTCCGGGGGAAAGAAGTCGCGGTCCGACTTGCCGATCAATTCTTCGCGCGATATGCCGGTCAGGGCTTCGCCCGCGCGATTCAGACGCAGGAAGCGCAGGGTTTTCGCGTCCTTGACGAATATCATGAGGGGGACATTCTCGATCAGAGAATCCATGAAGCGGTTGCTCGCCAGCAGGTTGGATTCGGCGGTTTTGACCTCGGTGATGTCGCGCGCCACCGAGAGTAGTTGCTCGGTCTTGCCGTCGGCGCCTTTGATGGGCATGACGATGACGTCCCACCATTTCGGTATTCCGGCCTGCGTCGGGCAGCGCCCCTGGAAACGGCCCGCGCTGCCGCCGAGCGCGGCGGCTACCGCTAAGCGCGCGGCCGCTTGATCCTCGCCGCTCCAGAAAGCGAACCAGTCGGTGTTCGCGATCGACGCGAAATCCTCGACGTCCAACAGCCGCAGTCCTTGCGGCGTCATCTGGCGCACCCGCGCCTCGGGGGTCAGAATGGCCAGGCAATCCGGGGAGCTGTCGATGATGCTGCGGTTGTAGCGGTCGCTGGCCCGCAACGCGCGCTCGGCGTCGCGGCGGGCGAGCATCTCGCGGTGAATGCCGCGGAACAGCGCGGTGAACAGCGCGGACGCGGCCCCGAGCGTGATCAGCAGCGAAACGAAGGTCGTGCGTCGGTCGTTCGCGGACTGGGCTTGCCGTGCCGAGAGCAGCCGCACCTCGGCGGCGTCCAGGCGCTCGACGGCGAGGCGAACGGCGCGGATATTGCCGTTCGGCCGCGATTCGCCGAGCACGGCCCGCGCGGCCGACAAGCCGTAGTCCTGATAAGCGGCGACCACGCTCGACAGATAGTCGAAGCGCCCGGCGATGGCGGACTTGAGGGCGGCCAGATTCGCCCGCTGCTCGGGATTTTCACCGATCAGGCGGCCGAGCTCGGTCAGATGGTCTTGCGTGATCTTGCCCAGCCGCAGGTAATCGTCCCGGCGCGATTGCGCTCCGGTGAGCAGGAAGTCGCGCTGTGCCAACTCGGCGCCCGCATATGCTCCATACACGTCGGCCAAGGACTTGCGTACTTCCTGGGTGTGCGAAATCCAGTCGACGGATGCCGCGTATTCCACGCTGGTCCGGTAGGTGTAGGAACCGCCGAACAAGAGCAGCGCCATGGCCAGGAGGAAACCGGACAGGATCTTGACCTCGACGGTGGCGAGGGCGGTGATCTGTGTGTTGAAGCCCACCCCCGGCCCGCTCGGCGACAGCAGAATGCCGATACCGAGCATGGCGAAGCAGGTGGCCGTGTTGATGGCAATCGGCGGCAGCCGTGGGTCCCGGACGGGCATGCCGGAGTTCCACACATACCCTGCAATGGTGACGACGCCGATGACGATGACGACGACAGCGGCGGATTGCGCCGCCCAGCCCAGGGATTTGCGGCGCATGCCCGCGAGGGCAAAGCCGATGATGATGAAAGTGCTCGCACTGAAGGGCGACATGCGTCCGGGAAACGCGATGTCGCCGGCGTCGTAGTCCTTGATCAGCAGTTCATCGATCCCGAGCTGCAACCCGAAGACGTATTCGACCAGTGTTGCCGCGCCAATGATCATTGCCGCAAGCGCGAAGCCTTGAGCCAGCCGCTCGAGTCGAGCGGACACGCGATCCGCCAGTATGAGCAAAGACGCTCCGCAAAGGATGAGGCTGATGGATGTGTTCGCCGTCATTTCCGCGGCGTTGGGCAGCACGCGAGCCAAGGCCGGCAGATGGAACATCCAGCCGGCCAGCGCCGCCAACCCGGTGAGCGTCGTGATCGTGGCTGCCAAACGGGCCGGGGCAGCATGACTGCCCGGAGTTAAACCTTTTTGTGGCATTGTCATCCCTTATCCACGTGAGGTATCGGCTTTCAGCCCGCGAGCTGAAGGTATTGCTGCGTCGCAATATGGATAGTTGGTACGCCCGTTCGATGCAAGACTATCAGCAGACACGTCGGGGTGACATTGGTCGAACTGTTGATAATTACACGAAAACCGTGTAATTTATTACTTCGTTGTTCCTAGCTTCAACGATGAAGAACCTCACCATCACGCTCGACGAGAGAACGGCCGCCTGGGCACGGATTTATGCAGCTCAGCGCGGCAAGAGCATATCGCGACTGCTGGGGGAGATTTTGCAGGAGCGCATGCGTGAAGTGCGCGACTACGATGATGCGATGCGGCGCTATCTCGCCAAGAAACCCTTCAAATTCCAGTGGGCCGATGGCGGGCGTCCGACGCGGGATGAACTGCATGACCGCGCGAATCTTCGTTGACACCAACGTATTGATCTACGCGAAGCAGGCCGGCGAGCCTACGAAGCAGCTGCTGGCCGCACGCTGGCTGGAACGGCTCTGGGAGGAGGAGAGCGGGCGCACCAGCGTGCAAGTATTGAACGAGTACTACACCACGCTGACCCGCAAGGTCAGGCCGGCGTTGCCGCCGGCCGAGGCGTGGGACGATGTCAAGAGTCTCATTGCCTGGAATCCGCAGCCCGTTGATCTCGAGCTTCTGCATCGAGGGCGCGAAATCGAGCAACGCCATCGCCTGAGTTGGTGGGACAGCCTTATCGTGGCCGCCGCTCAATTGCAGAATTGCGTTCTGCTGCTGACCGAGGATTTGCAAGACCGCGCCGTGTTCGGCGGCGTCACCGTCCGCAACCCTTTCGCGTTCGGGGTTTCCGAGGATTTGACGGGCTATGCCGTGGAACGGGCCCCGGTTCACGCTCACCCGCGCCGCGGCCGGCCCAAACGTGCGAAGCCTGCTGCCTGATTTAGGCAGCCGCCCTACTCGCCGTCGTCTCCCACGCGTCCAGCGTTTGCACGCGCGCAAACCATTTCTGTAGGTTTGCGTACTGGGTTACCG